>CAJXUG010000089.1:0-8067 GCA_913060785.1 uncultured Flavobacteriaceae bacterium
CAGCGTCAGATGTGTATAAGAGACAGAACGTAGGGTCTTTAAAATATACAGGATTTATTCCATAAAAAGCGTGCGAATCTCCCATGACAAGCGTTTGGACATCTGGAGCTACTTTTTGTAATTGTTGGTCTTTATAACTATAGTTATTAGGAACTTGTCGGTAAAAAACTTCAAGAGCAAGCCACACCAAAAAAAATGGTGCTAAAAACAAGGCTATTTTTAAATATAGTGTACGCATTAAAATTGAAAATAAATAAAGGGTTGCAAATCACCGGCAAAGTAAAATATAGCAAAGCATACCAAATAGTATATGCAATACCTAATGGGTCTTGACAAATGAGACACATCAAGCACATGTGCTCTATGGCGTTGAAACCACTCGCAAATCATGTACATAAAAACAAACAAAAGTGCACTTCTTGATACCATTGGCATGGTGAAAAGACTTGATGAAAATATAATATCTATGTAGCCAAAAGCATCTGTTATAGTTGGAGCTCTAAAAAATACCCATGCCAAAACAACCATGCTAAAAGTGGCTCCTATGTTTAATAATTGACGCCAAATAGCAACTGGTGCACTTGTTGTATGGGTTTTACATTTCTTATGTAGAATGATCACAGGAATTACAAAAAGAGCATGAATCCCACCCCAAAAAACAAAAGTTAAATTAGCTCCATGCCACAGGCCGCTTACCAAAAAAACAATCATGATATTTAATACCAATCTAGCATTAGATACTCTACTTCCTCCCAGTGGTATGTATACATAATCTCTAAACCAGCTAGAGAGTGAAATATGCCAACGTTTCCAAAACTCTGACATGTTTTGAGACAAATAAGGAAAATTAAAATTTTTCATCAAATCAAAACCCAGCAAGCGAGAACTCCCAATAGCAATGTCACTGTAACCTGAAAAATCACCATAAATTTGAAAAGCAAAAAAAACAGCGCCAGCAAATAAGGTGCTTCCAGATTGTGTTGGGTAAGACTCAAAAATTTGATTTGCTAGTAAGGCGCAATTATCTGCAATTACCATTTTTTTAAATAAACCACCTAGTATAAGTCTTAAACCATCCACCTGTTTTGAGTATTCAAATTTTCTTTTCTTAGCAAACTGAGGCAACAACCTAGAGGCGCGCTCTATGGGCCCAGCCACTAGTTGAGGAAAAAAGGATACAAATGCAAAAAATACAACAACGTTTTTGGTTGGTGTTATTTTCCCTTTGTATAGATCTATGGTATAGCTAAGTGTTTGGAAGGTGTAAAAACTGATTCCTACGGGCAGTATAATTGAAATGCTTGTAGGCTGCATTTGTGTTCCAAAAAATGAAAACACGCTGGTAAATGTGTCTATAAAAAAATTAAAATACTTGAAAGTAAATAAAAGACCCAGGTTAAAAAGCACTGAGAAGCCCAGTAGGTATTTTTTATATTTTTGTGATAACGGCTTAAAAAACTGCAGCCCAATGGTATAATCTACCAAAGAACTTAAAAATATAAGTCCTAAAAAACGCCAATCCCAACAGGCGTAAAAAAAATAGCTAACAAGAACAATAAAGATATTTTGAAGTTTAAGGGAATTTTTAAAAACACCCCAGTACAACAGCAGTACTATTGGTAAAAAAACAGCAAAGTCAACAGTATTAAATAGCACAGCAAATATTTAAAAACGATACCATCAAATATATTATATATTAGCCTAACAAAAACACCTTATCGATAAAGAAAAAATGCTGTACTTTTAAACAAATAAAATACCAACATCATGAAAACGTCAACCTTTGGCCTGTTGCTACTATTAGTTAGTCTCTCTTGTGGAGCTCAAAATAACCTCTCCTCTATTACACAGAAAAATGGAATGATTGGCATAGGCACCAACGATCCAGACCAAAAACTTACGGTTAAAGGAAAAATTCACACCCAAGAAGTACTGGTAGATCTCAACGGAGCAGTTGCCCCAGATTATGTATTTGAAAGGTATTACCAAGGATACTCTAGCCTAAAGGGTGACTACCGTATGCTTGATTTAAAAAGCCTTGAGGCCTTTTTAAAACAGAACCATCACTTGCCAGAAATTCCAAGCGCCCAAAAATTAAAAGAAGATGGCCTTGAACTTAAAAAAATGAATTTGCTATTACTCCAAAAAATTGAGGAACTTACCCTCTACACCCTGCAGCAACAAAAACAGCTTGATGCATTGCAAGGCCAAGTCCAACTTTTAATCAAACAATAGTAATGAAACCCATTGCAATCATCTTGTTGCTAATGAGCACATGGCTGGGCTGGTCTCAACAAAACTCAGAAGATTTTGAGCGCCTGTATTTTCATGTAAACATCTCTAATGCGCAGACCCTAAAAATTACTGAAAAAAAAGACAATACCATTGCTGTATTGAGCATGGCTAGTGATAAAGAGACCCAAATTTATGCAAGCCACAAGGTATTTCGGTTTAAAAAAGCATACCCAAACTCCAAACGCGATCTATTAAAAACAGTGTATACCATAAGTACAGATAATCCAGAATTACTAGGATCACTTCAGTTTAACTTTCCTGATAAATACACTAGAGTTGGTCAATTCTTTACCACAGAAAACGCCTACTACCCAAATGATTATGGCACCACAAGCCCCATTGAAAATCTAGGAGCACCCTATCCCGCCTATGATCTTGACATGATTATGGCACCAGAGGCCTGGGGTATTACTCGGGGTGAGAAAAAGGTAGTAGTAGGAATTTCAGACGCTAAAATTGATTCTTTAGATCCAGACTTTAAAGGCCGGGTACGCAACTACATAAAATACTACAATGCAAGTAAAGGGCTTGGTTGCGCTCATGGATCTAGCGTTGCCGCCATTGCTATTGCAACCATGGATAATGGCTATGGTAGGGCTGGTATTTGCGGTAATTGTGATGTTGTTACCAATGACTACGGAAATTTTAACGACATCGAACAGCTTGTTGCCGCTGGCGCCAAAGTGATTAATGCCAGCTGGGCAAAATGCACTATGGGTGGTAAATACAAAGAAAACATTCAAGAACGCATCAAGGAAATGTATGATGATGGCATTATAATCGTTGCTGGTGCTGGAAATGGAAAAGACTGCAATAAAGATGGCAAAAAACTGGGAGACTCACTCTATCCAGCCTCCTTTGAAAGAGTACTTTCTGTATCTGGAGTGTACACCATAAACAGAGAAACAACAGACCAGGTATTTGAAGATAAAGGAAGAAAATTAACCAAACAAGTGAAAGACAGAAGAGCTGGTTATTTTTATGTTTCAGACCAGGGTACACTTACCCCTACAGAAATTGAAAAAGGAGTACAAATGAATAAGGCTGTAGATTTGGTAGCCCCAAGAGAGGGCTATTTATTAGGCCATGATATTTGTGGAGAGAAAACACGCTACGGAGGTGCCTCTTCTAGTGCTGCTCCTGTTGTAACTGGTATAATTGGCCTAATGTGGTCAGTGAATTACTGTTTGAGCTCTTATGAGATAGAAAGTATTTTAAAGCTATCTTCAAAAGGGGTTGAAAACCTCACAGGAAATGAGCCTTATAAAGGCCTTATGGGCGCTGGAAGAGTGAACGCTTACCGCGCTGTAAAGATGTCTGAGCAGATGAAAGACCCTTTGGCTATTGTTGGTATAAGTAACCGAGATTTTTACAGATTTGATTTCACCCTCTCTAGTGCGCAAAATAGTATAGAAATTAAAAACCAAACCTTTAGAGAAGATGCCACGGTAGATTTTAAAGCAAAAAAACAAATTGTTTTAAAGCCAGGAACCCATTTAAAACCCAATGCAAATGGTTTTATAAAACTTGCTATTGATCCAAATATTAGCCCCAAGGAGTGCAGCCCAACACCAATTAAAAAGTATGCATCTTATAAAGAAGATAACTAACACTTTCTATTATATTTGTTAAAAAACACCAGTACATGTCTCAAGCAGTTTTAGAACTTAGCAATGCCTCCATTTTTCAAAAAGAAAATTTAATTCTTGATGATGTGTCTATACGCATAGAAAAAGGAGAGTTTGTATACCTTATTGGTAAAACTGGAACCGGTAAAAGTAGTTTTATGAAAACCCTCTACGGTGATTTACCCTTGAGCAAAGGAGATGGTAACATTGTTGGGTATGACTTACCCACTTTAAAAGAAAAAGACATTCCGTTTTTAAGAAGAAAACTCGGGGTGGTATTTCAAGATTTTAAGTTGCTAAATGACCGCAGCGTAAAAGACAACTTACTTTTTGTGTTAACAGCCACAGGCTGGAAAGACAAAAAACAAATGAATCTTAAAATTGAACAGGTGTTGGATAAAGTTGGGATGAAATCCAAAAATTTAAAATATCCCTATGAGTTATCTGGCGGAGAGCAGCAGCGCATTGCCATTGCAAGAGCCTTGTTAAATGACCCAGAACTTATTCTTGCAGATGAGCCTACAGGTAATCTAGATCCGCAAACTAGTGTTGAAGTTATGGAGGTGTTACAAGAGATTAATAACAATGGTAATACTATTTTAATGGCTACACATGATTATGCCCTGCTATTAAAATACCCTTCAAAAACCTTAAAGTGTGACCAAGGACAATTATTTGAGGTAGTACAAAAAACGGTGTAACACATCACTACCGTTGTACACCTTGCTTGTTAATCCAGTTCACATACTGTTTTTTATTTCGGTTGTGGCCAGATAGTGTTTTAGCAAATTTATGATATCCAAAATTCTCAACATCTGCAACCATAAAATAAAAGCCGTGTTTTTTATAGTTTAACACCCCATCTATTGCAGAAACATCTGGCATGGTAATAGGCCCGGGTGGTACTCCAGAATATCTATAGGTATTGTAGGGTGAGTCAATTTTAAGGTCTTTAAACAAGACACGTTTTATTACTTGCTTAAAATCATTTTCAGTCTTCTTTTTGGCGAAAATCACCGTAGGATCTGCCTGTAACAGCATCCCCTTTTTAAGTCTATTGAGATACAAGCCAGCTACCATAGGCCTCTCCTGTATCATAGCCGTTTCTTTTTGTACAATAGCCGCCAGTGCCATTACTTGATCTTTTGAGAGAGAGATTGCTTTGGCTTTGGCTACTCTAGAGGTATTCCAAAAAGCATTGTACTGCTTAAGCATCTTTTGGCAAAATGCTTTAGGGCTTGTATTCCAATACACCTCATAACTATTTGCAATATACATACCAAGGGCAGTATCTTGAGTAAAGCCAGATGCTTTTAAAAAATCTACATCCAACATGGCATTTAGTAAAGAAGCACTGTCTAACTCTATTTGTTTTGCTAGATGACCAGCAAGATTCTCTAGTCTTTCTTGATTATTAAATTTTATAGTAACAGGAATATTTCCAGATCTAATACTATTTATTATTTCGTTGTTGTTACTCCCTTTTTTAATGATGAAATGTCCTGCTTTAATGTTTGAACTATATCCTTTTCTTTGGGCAATTGTAACAAAAGTGTTCATGTCTTTTAGCAGCGGGCTCAATTCTTCTTGTACCATTTTAAATGTGGCACCTGTAGGTATAAAAACATGTGCCTGTGGGTTGTTAAACCCTGTATTGGGAGTGAATATATTTTGGTATACATAGTATGAAAAACCTGCCATCCCAACTAGGCCTAGTAAAACTACTGTCAATAAAATTTTCTTTAAATACATGGGGCTTACTATTTTTAATCTATTTATCTGCTATTATATATTGATACAAGAATTGATCTTGATAGACTCCCTGGTGATAGGTCCAGTCTTTTTTAACACCTGTTTTTAAAAATCCTGCCTTTTCAAACAAGGAGATACTCTCTTTGTTTTGCTCAGATATGTTTGCGAAAATTTGATGTACTTGCAAATACTCCTTAGCATACTGGCAAATTAAACGTAAGCTCTCTGTAGCAAATCCTTTTGAACGCTGGGCAGCGTCAAAAATAACAAGCCCCACTCCTACCCTGTGGTGCTGAGGGCTAAAATCAAACAGGTCTATACAACCCAAGGGCTGTTTTGTTTGTGAGTGTTCTATCATTAAACGCACCTGCTTTACATCAAAAATATCACGGTGGCTGTTTTCTAGATAACGGGTTAGCACGTATTTAGAAAAAGGAGTAATGGTATCGCTAACCTTCCAAAGGTTGGTGTCATTCTCTAAGGCATACAAAAAATCTAAATCTGTAGGCTCCAGAGCGCGAAGTTGTATGTTTTTTTCTTGTAAGATCATACTTCCCAAAAACCTTTATACACCTGTGTGGCTGGTCCACTTAAAACAATATTTGTAAAAGTGTTCTCTTTTTTATCAAAAGAAACACACAAATCACCTCCCTGTGTTTTTAAATAAACTTTTAAACTGGTAGTTTGTTTTGTTTCAAACATCGCTAGAGCAACAGCTGTAACACCAGTGCCACAAGAGAGGGTTTCATCTTCTACACCACGCTCATAGGTTCTTACACAGAAGGTGTCTTCAGAAATTTTAGAAACAAAATTTATATTGGCCCCAGTAGCCCCGTAGCGGTTATTTCTTATAGCACGTCCTTTGTCAACAACGTTTATGTCTTCTAGGTTAGTGACCATTTCTACATGATGGGGAGAACCTGTATTTAAAAAACTAAACTCTTTATGAATTTCAATGCGTGATACATCTGTCATGTTAAGAGCTACATTGTCATCTTTTATAGCTGCACTATGCACTCCGTCAATGGCCATAAAGGCTGTTTGAGTATCTATCACTCCCAAAAAAGCAGCAAAATGAACGATACACCTACCTCCATTACCACACATTGAGCTTTGATTTCCATCTGCATTGTAATAAATCATAGAAAAATCTTGAGAAGGATGCTGCTCTAAAACAATGAGTCCATCTGCTCCTGCTCCAAACTTTCTGTCACAAATCTGGGCTACTAAAGCAGTATCGTTTTTAGGGAAGTTTTGTTGCCGGTTATCAATCAACACAAAATCGTTACCTGTCCCTTGATATTTATAAAATGGAATTTGCATACACACAAAGGTATGAAATACTGATATGTTAAGGATTGTTAATTTTTGAAATACATTAAAATAAATTGCGTCTTCTTAATGTTATTACTATTTAAACACATTATAAATCTATGAAACAGACGATAAAATTATTTTCAGTAGCTCTTGTTGCAGGGGTAGTATCTGTTGGAGGATACAAAATACTTGAATCAAAAACAGAGACAAATCTTGCAAAGGCAACTACTGCGGCACAGCCCATAAACCTAACACCCACTAACTACACTTCAAATAGCCCTAGTACAACTGTAGATTTCAGCCTAGCTGCAGAAAAAACCGTAGATGCAGTAGTACATGTAATAAGTACAACCATAAGTAAGACCCCTACTACCATGATGGAATACATTCGGGGCAATGGAAGACCAACACTACAGCAAGGAAGTGGTAGTGGTGTTATTATAAGCCCAGATGGATATATTATCACTAACAACCATGTTATTGATAATGCATCACAGTTGGAAGTTACTTTAAATAATAATACAAAGTATATAGCAAGTGTGATTGGCACAGACCCAAAAACAGATATTGCCTTACTAAAAATAAAGTCAGACAATCTATTTCCCTACATTGCTTTTAGCGACTCAAATAATGTAAAACTAGGAGAGTGGGTCTTGGCAGTTGGTAATCCATTTAGACTCACCTCAACTGTGACAGCGGGCATTGTAAGTGCAAAATCTAGAGACTTAGACCAAACAGATGGCAAATCACAATCTTTTATACAAACAGATGCAGCTGTAAACAGAGGTAATAGTGGTGGTGCACTTGTAAACACAAAAGGCGAACTCATAGGTATTAATACTGCAATTACAAGCCAGACGGGCTCCTACGTAGGGTATTCTTTTGCAGTACCTAGCAATATTGCACGTAAGGTTGTTGAAGACATACTTGAATTTGGAGAGGTACAACAAGCTATCTTAGGTATTTCTGCAAGTAGCTTAAATAGTGAAATTGCAAGCAAACTAGAAATAGAACAAACTCAAGGAGTATATGTAGCCTGTCTCTTATACACATCTGACGCTGCCGACGAAGAGGA
>CAJXUG010000090.1:0-8007 GCA_913060785.1 uncultured Flavobacteriaceae bacterium
ATTGTAAAAATATCTAATTAACTTAATTTAAACGATAAAAATTATCATTAATTGTTTTAATATATTTGCTTATGGCTTTTACGTGCTCCATTACAAAGAAAATATTCTATTTTTAAAAAACAATTAATACAATTATGTCAAAAAAAGGAAGCGCAAAAAACACCAAAAACAAAGCCAAGCACGCTAGGCTAATGGCTCAAAAAAAGAATAAATTAGCCAATGAAAAAACAGCCAGAAAAGAAAAATTAAAGGCATTACAAGAAAAAATAAAAAAGGGCTAAAGCTTATATAAGCTAGAGTATACTTATGCTAGGCCTTTGGCAAATAGCGTGGTTCCCCAAACAATAAGAGATGAGATAATAATACCAATTGCATTTGCTTTAAAAGCAGTTTTGGTCTCTACTTTAAAAATATAACCTGCAATACTACCCGCATAAACGCCAGTTCCTGGCAAAGGAATCATTACAAATAAAATTAAACCCCAAAAGCCATACTTTTTAATTTTTTCTCCAGAGCCCACTTTAGCTCTTCTGGCAATCCAGATTGCCATTTTTTTGTAAGCGTGCCATCTTAAAAGATTGCGATTGATGTGTTCTAGGAAAAACATCATAATTGGAAACACCAAAATATTTGCTACAACAGCAATTAGCAGTACCCAAAATATATTTAAATCATGAAAAATACCATAAGGAATACCCACTTTGGCTTCTCCAAAGGGTGATATACTCCATAAAAAGGTGATAATAGAATCTTTAATCAAGGGATTGTTTTTGTTATAGTAAAGATAGCATAACCTTAGCCTTAGTTACAAGCTAATAAAAGATTTATGAAACTTTTAGCTTTTGGAGTATTGCGTCTACGCAGTTAATACCATCTATGGCTGCAGATATAATACCCCCGGCATAGCCTGCGCCCTCTGCGCAAGGATATAGGCCTTTTACATCTATATGCTCTAAGGTGTCTTTGTGGCGGGGTATTAAAACCGGAGATGAGGTTCTACTCTCTGGGGCATGCAAGACAGCTTGGTTGGTATAGTAGCCGTTCATTTTTTTTCCAAAAGCTACAAAGGCTTTTTGCAAGCGCCCGGTTATTAATTTGGGTAGTACTTTGTTTAAATCTACAGAGACAATACCTGGTTGGTAGGAAGTTTTTGGAAAATCTTTTGAGATGTTCCCATCCACAAAATCTACCATTCTTTGGGCAGGAACACGCTGTGTTTTACCAGCCGCAACCCAGCAAGCATGCTCTACTTGTTTTTGAAAGTCTAGACACACAAAAGGATTATTGGGGCTGTAATTTGGCAAATCTTGAGGGGTTACACTTACCACGATACCAGAGTTGGCATAGGGGTTGTTGCGCTTACTGGGGCTCCAACCATTGGTGACAACCTCCTGCTGGCTAGTAGCACAAGGCGCAATAATACCTCCAGGACACATACAAAAAGAGTATACCCCTAGCCCGTCCACCTGCTCCACCAGACTGTAAGAGGCTGGCGGCAAATAAGGATTCTCTCCATCTCCGTGGTATTGTATGGTGTCTATTAATTCTTGCTGATGCTCTACCCTAACTCCAATGGCAAAAGGCTTGGCCTGCAAAGCAATATTTTTTTTATGTAATAAATAAAATATGTCTCTTGCAGAGTGGCCAGTGGCAAGAATTATATCAGAGAATGTGTAGCTATCTGTATCATTAATTTGAAGCCCTGTAATGGTATTATCTTTTAGGGTAATGTCTGTCATTTTAGCATTAAAATGGACTTGTCCTCCAGCGGCTATGATGGCCTCTCTCATGGCGGTGATAATTTTGGGGAGCTTGTTGGTGCCTATATGTGGGTGGGCGTCTACCAAAATATCTGGATCTGCGCCAAAGTGTACAAACCACGCTATGGCTTTTAATACATTGCCTCTTTTTTTGCTTCTTGTGTAGAGTTTTCCATCACTATAGGTGCCGGCGCCACCTTCGCCAAAGCAGTAGTTAGACTCTGGGTTTACTATTTGCTCTTTACTAATAATAGCCAAATCTCTACGACGCGCTCGTACATCTTTACCCCTCTCAAAAATAATAGGTTTAAGACCCGCTTCAATAGCACGAAGGGCTGCATACAGACCTGCTGGGCCTGCGCCAATGATGGCTATTTCTTTTTTATTAGAAACATCTTGCGCTGTAAAAGCAGGGATCGCTTCTTTTTGCTCGTTTTGAAGCCAAAACTCTACTTGCAAATTTATTTTAATAGGTACTCGCCTAGCATCTATAGATCTTTTACGTATGCGCCACTGACGTATATCATTGGCATATAGTTTAGCCTTGGTTAAGGCAAGCTCTTTGATAAAGAGCTCATCTTCTTGCTGAGAAGGTAAAACAGAAATTTGCACTAGTGTACTCATAAGCTAGTAAAGATAGTAGAAAAGAGCCTTAGAAATGTATAAACCCACGCTATTAAAATAGTACAGGTTTTAAAAACTCCCTGTTTTTGAAATGCTTAAAAAAGCGCCAAAATTTTGGGGTCTATAGGTGCCTGCGTCAAAAGCAAAACTTGTAGTAACATCAAAAGGCAGGTTGAACTTCTCTTGTGGGATCACTATATCCAAGATTCCAGAAATTTGCACTGGATACACCTCATACTCTTGGTTAAACCATCCATAATAGGTGGTGTGGCTTAGCATTGCTTTGTAGCTAATTTCTTTTACATACCCATTAGCGCCAATATTAAAGGCAGCAAACCTATTATCACCCACTATAACGCCCCTAGTAATACCATCTTCATCTTCTGGCTTTGGCGTAAAATAAGGAGAGCCTATGGTGTTGCCATGATAAGTCCAGCCAGATTTGTAAATACCGTTATTAAAATAATTATCTCCAGCACTAATAGAATTTGGTACCGTACCTCCAGATAAGTAGCCAGAGGCGCTCATATCTCTGGTGTAGGTAAATTCTAACAATACGCTAGATACAACCGGTTTTTCCTTTTTAAAATCTACAAACAAACCATACAAACCATCTTGCCAATTGGCCATCTCTCTGCCGGAGGTATCCTCAAAAGGATGCGAGTAATAAAAGTTAAGCCCTATGTTTTCTTTGTTGTAGTTAAATTGTAACAGGTAGGCCCCAAGATGGTTGCCAAGGGCATTAAATTGATCATTAAGTGTTGCAGTATCTCCTCCCGCTGCGCCAAAAACAATTTTAACATAGTCTTTAATTGATGCAGGTTGCGCGCCATACTCTGGAGAGGTGCCTCCCCACTGGGCGTAATGATCTATACCAGTTATTATGGCTAGTGTTGGGCTAATAGTGGTTTTTAAGTGCAGGCTTTTATGGTGCAGGTTGGTATTGTCTACAAACCTGGTATCATCCATAAAATAATGCGCAAAGTTTGCTTTAACCTCAAGCCAAGATGTTGCAAACGGGAGTGTTATAAAATTATTGGTTTTAATAGTTACACCAGGGATGGCCCTTGCATTGATAGACTTTATAATACTCCCGTTTGAGGAAGATAAATTATTCCATAAAACGGCATCGTTTTTAGCGCCAAGATCTAAGATGATATTTTTAAACCTAAGACCAAGGTACAGCTCATTTAAAAAAAGCTTACTTTCTTGGGCTATAAAACCAGTGGCGCTGGCTTTGTAAGACAAGTCAAACAAAGTCTTTGGCGTATCAAAGGATTTAAAAACACTGGTGTTTAAAAGGCCGTAATCACTATTGGGTACACTACCATACTGGTTTGCAGCTAGCCAAAAGGGTAAGGTGGTATCACTAGAGAGACCAGTACTTGCAAGTATTGTATAGGTACTATCTTTGGTCTGGCTATGTAAAGAGCAAAGAGAAATACAATACAGTAAAAAAAGAAGCCCTACATTTTTCATGAAAACAATGGTATTACTTAATAAGATAGTAGTGGTATGTAAAATGCAAATATATATTGAAATAGCGGCCCTACAAAAAATAGCCAAGCTATAAATATATTGTATTTTTGATTTTCAAAATAAATACATTTTAAAATATGTTTCATTTTTTCACAAAACATAAAAAACCATTATTTGAAGGGCTTTGTGATATACACAACCATCTACTGCCCGCTATAGATGATGGTAGTAAAAATGTTGCCATGTCTTTGCAAATGCTAAAGGGGTTTAAGGCTCTTGGTTTTACAAGTGTGGTGCCAACTCCTCATGTGTACCAAGAGTTATACCCAAATACGCCTACTACCATAAAAGAAGCCTTTGATGTGTTATCAAGAGAGGTGCCAACAAATGATACTGTAAGAGTTAACGCATACGGGGCAGAATATATGGTAGACGAGGTTTTTATGAATAACCTAAAAACTGGCTTGCCAAGTTTACTTTTAAACAATAGGTATGTACTACTAGAGATTAATTTTTTTGCAGAAACTGATATGCTAGTGGCCGCTGGTTTTACGCTGCAACAACACAACATTAGCCCTATTTTGGCCCACCCAGAGCGCTATCATTTATTAAAAGATATACATGTTTATAAAGAGTTAAAGCATAAAGGTTTTTTAATGCAGTTAAATGCATTATCACTTTTAGGGCATTACGGCCCAGAGGTAAAACAAAAGGCAGAGAAATTATTACAAGAAGGAGTGTATGATTTTGTGGCTACAGATGCGCACCACCCGCAGCACTTAAAAACGTTGCAAAATTTAACCCTCTCCAAAAAACAAGGGATACAATGGGAGATAGTTAGAGAAAACCAACTAACTCAATTTTCTTGAAAATAGTAGCCCACAAAAAAACCACCCAAATAGGGTGGTTTTTTTATGATTATAAAATATACTTAGTTTTTTGTATCACTACCATATCCATAGCCGTAGCCGTAATTGTATGAGTAGCCATAGCTGTAGCGGTATTTATACCCGTAGTTTGAGCCAGAGTTTGGCCCAGCAACTAACCCGTTAAGCACGATGCCAAAAGGAGGTACATTTGGCTTTTTTTGCATATCTAGTATAAAAGGAAAGGTCTTTTTCTCTGAGAACTGCGCTCTTGTTACATACACTACTAGATCACAAAGCGGTAAAAGTGCTGTGGTATCACTCACTAGAAGCAGTGGCGCAGAATCTATAATTACAAAATCATAGCGTTGTTTTAATACATCTAGCAGCTCTTTCATGCGCGAGCGCATTAAAAGCTCTGATGGGTTTGGAGGTATGGCTCCTGTAAGTAAGTAGTCTAGACCTCCAGGGGAGTCTACTTTGGTAATTAAAGCTTCTAGATCGTTAAAACTCTCATCACTTAAGTAGCTAGATAGGCCTATATTTTCTCTTTGGCGGCCAAGAAACTTATGTAATTGAGGGTTTCTTAAATCTGCGCCAAGTAGCAGTACTTTTTTACCTAGCGCGGCATAACTCTTTGCCAAATTGTGAGACACAAAAGATTTCCCCTCTCCTTTAATGGTAGAGGTAACACAAATAACATGGGTGTCTTGGTTTTTTAACTGGAAGCTTAAAGAAGAGCGTAGCACCCTGGTAGACTCGGCAATAAGGCCTCTACCCTCTTTGTCTTGCTCGTTGGTGTTACTAGTAAAGGGCATTTCTCCCAAAATAGAGATACCTCTTAAGCCGCTTTCTAGATCATCTCTGGTGTTAATTTTGGTGTCTAGAATTTTTAGTAAAAATAAAATACCAAAAGGAACAAGCAAACCAATTAATAAAGCGGCCAGGTATGTAATTTGCACTTTTGGTGCTATTGGGTCTATACTAGAAACCCCGTAGCTTAGTATCTTGATATTTGGCAGGGCAGAAATGTAAGAAATAGAAGCCTCTTCTTTACGCTCTAGTAAAAACACATACAGCTCCTCTACTATTTTAAAACTCCTAGCATAGCTGCGTAGAGCATTTTCTTTACTTGGCAGCCCTGCAACAAGCCCTCTTGTTTTGTCTTCCATTTGCTGGTAGCTAGAGAGTGATGTTTGCAGGCCTTCTATGTATCTATTAACACCTGTTACAATAGCCTCTTTAGCGTTGTCTAGCTGGCTAGAAAGCTGCAGTACCATAGGGCTTTTTGTGGTAGTGCTAATAAGTAGGTTATTACGCTGGGTAACTACCTCATTGTACGAGTTTACTAAACTGTTTACACTCTCATTCTCTATACCAATGTTTGCTGGCAGTATTTGATAGCTAGCTTGAGAATTTAATTTTTCTAGCAGCGCTTTTGCAATTTCTAGTTGTATGCCAATGCCAAAGGCCTCTTCTTGGCCTTTGATGATATTTGTAAGAGCATTGCCGGTTTGGGCTGCTGGATCAAAAATACCATTGGCCGTTTGGTAGGCAATGGTATTTTGAGAGATGGTATCTATGCTTTTGGTAAGGCCTTTTAAACGCTCATCTATAAAATCTATACTTACCTCAGAGATTTTACGCTTATCATTTACTTGGTCTTCGGCCAAGACTTGCATGATGGTATTTAAAATAGCCTGGTTGCGAGATTGGTTAACACCTTTAAAATTTAAATTAACAATTTCTCCTTGTTTTGAGGCTGCAACAGCTGTTAGGTTTTTTCTAAGATTATTAACCGTTTTGTTTAATGAAAACCTACGGATACTAAAGGTTTGATCTTCTAAAAATAAAGAATCATTTAGTGTTAAGGTAATGTCTTTGTTCTCAAAAACTTCTCCTGGGTTAATATTAAAAATAGAATCTCTAGTGGTTATTTTTGCTTTTTTATCAATAATAACTACATCCCAAACTCCGGTTGTGTTGCTGTTTTTAAACTCAATAGCCCCTAAATTTTCTGTATAAGTGTCATTATACCTTAATACTTCATTCACCCTACCAATGGTATATACCTGGGTTTGTAAATCTAGACGGGTTACTACTTTACTTAAAATGTGCTGAGAGGTTAGTACTGCAATATCGTTCTCTACATTTACCTTATCAAAACCAAATAAATCCATGCCTCCTGTTAAAAATGAGGTAGGATCACTCTCTGTTTTTTTTATTTGTAGTTGGGAGTTGGCATCATAAACGCGGTCTGCAGTTCTTAAATACAGGTAAGATCCTAGCATTGCAACAAATACGGCTGCTATAAACCAAGGCCAAAAAAATAGGTAATAACCTACCTCTTTTTTGATATCTATGGTGTCTTCCTGTTGGAGGTAACTCTGGTCTTTAAAATTGTCTTGCATCATTATCTTGTAAATAAAAGTATAGAGGTTAATATAATAGAGGTTATACCTAGTATGGCAGATATATTACCCACGTACCCAGCTGTTTTAACCTTAGCACTGTTTGGGTTTACTACAATTACATCATTGGGTTTTACCATTTGGTAAGGCCCGCTTAAAAAATTGGCAGAGGTAAGATTTATACGCGCTGTAGTTTGCAGGCCGTCAATACGTCTTAAAACCACCACATCTTCTCTACTACCATTGATCGTTAAATCTCCGGCTAGGCCTAATGCTTGCAGCAGGCTAATATTATTCTCTGTAAAAGAAAAAGTGCCGGGCCTTTGTACCTCACCCAAAATAGTAACCTTCGCGTTTAATAAACGTACCGTTACATTAGGATTTATTAAATAGCCGCCATTAACCAGTAGTTTTTTAATATCATTTTCTAGATCTTGCGTTGTTTTTTCTTTTACAGAAAGTTCTCCCAAGACCGGGAAGTTAATTGTACTCTTTTGAGACACCAAATAACCATCAAGCTTCATAACATCAAGATTATTGGCAACCATGTTACCAGCTGTAACATTATTATAAGGAAGCGCGGCCTCTGGCATGAGCGCCCCTACAGAAATTTTTAATATATCATCTACTTGCAAGCTGTGGTTGTTGTAGGTAACATCAGTGTTATTATAAGAATCCACATCTTGCAGATACAACATCTCTTTTTTTGAGACGCAGGATTGTAAAAGGATAAGCGCTAATAAAGGTAAAAAAGTAAATTTTATAATGTGTTGTATGACTATTTTTTTTGTTTTTAAAAGCATAGAAGATATATATTCTGTCTCTTATACACATCTGACGGCTGCCGACGAAGAGGATAGTGTAGAT
>CAJXUG010000091.1:0-7954 GCA_913060785.1 uncultured Flavobacteriaceae bacterium
TCTACACTATCCTCTTCGTCGGCAGCGTCAGATGTGTATAAGAGACAGAACTTAAATAATATTTTAATCCGCCTACTTTTTAAAAGTAGGCGGATTTTTTTTGAACATTTTTGAAATCACAAAAGAATGTGCAAAAGTAATTGCTCCTAAAAAAGAAAAAATAATAGGCAGGAAAATCTGCTTGTCGTCTTTAAAGAAATACAATAAGCTGCCAATACCCATTATAGAAATGAGCCATACCACAAATGATTTTTTGATATATTTTAAAAAGGATTTCCAAGAAATCTCCTTGTATAAGTAGTCTAATTGCTCTACAATAGAAGGAATACTATGCCATAGTATAAAATAAATGGCAAAACTCCATATAAGATTTGAGCTACTAAAGACAATAAAAAACACTAGTAACAAGAAAAGCTCGTAGACTATTGTTTTAAAATCAAAGATTTGGTCTAGATAGTATTTGACCCCTAGCAGTGCAAAGACAATAAAGCAGGCAAGTAAGCAGTAGTAATAAACACTGATGTCAAAAGTGTAACCAATGATATCCTGTATTATAAGGGATACCTCAGATATGTTTAAGGCAAGTATTAAAAATAGTACAACCAAGCCATAACTAATAAATAGGAAGCCTCTGTAGATAGAATTTTTTTTTACAATGTTATGAAAGTGTTGCTCTCCAAAATGATACCCGCTAAATAATATGAAAAACAATAACGCAACTTTTGGAGCCACATAAAATACAAGTGCCGCAATAACCACCACGAGTATATATCCAGATAAAAATAGACCAAGTTTTTTTAAGGTAGCTACTTTTTTAATTTTACTTACAATAGACAGGTCATTAGATCCATGTAAAATGCCGAGTGTAAAAATAAAAAAGAACGCAATGGTATATTGCACACTCTCTGGAATTTGACTGGTGAGCCACAGACAGAAGAAAGTTGTTGTAATCAAGATATTGTTAATATTCATGTGGTAAATTTATCAAATTAATAATGTTATTTAATTAATATTGTTAAATTAATTGGAAAGTCTTTGGTTGTTTTGTTTATTTTCATTTAATTTATACCTCAAACAATATTAACAAAACTGAAAAAAAATGACAAATTCTACTTTACTAATCTTGGGGGATGTAAATAGCCCAGTGAATTTCACATTCTTTATAGGATGTATGGCAATGATGGCAGCTTCTGCTTTCTTTTTCTTATCATTAAATCAATTTGACAAAAAATGGAGAACCTCTGTTTTAGTTTCTGGTTTAATTACTTTTATTGCGGCAGTGCACTACATGTACATGCGTGACGCAGCTATGGCTGGAGATGTGATGAACATTACAGCATTTAGATATGTGGATTGGATCTTAACTGTTCCACTTATGTGCGTTGAGTTCTACTTAATTTTAAAAGTAGCTGGAGCCAAAAAATCTCTAATGTGGCGCTTGATTTTCCTTTCTGTGATAATGCTTGTTACAGGATACATGGGAGAGTCTGGTTACGACGCTGTAGTTTGGGGAACAATATCTGGTTTAGCTTATTTTGTAATCGTTTACGAAATATGGTTAGGTGGAGCTGCAAAACTAGCGAAAGAAGCTGGTGGAGATGTATTACATGCGCACAAAATACTTTGTTGGTTCGTACTTGTTGGTTGGGCAATTTACCCAATTGGTTATATGGCAGGAACAGCAGGATGGTATGGTGATGCAGGTTTATTCTTCGGAATGGAACTTGACATGCAAGTTTTGTATAACATCGCTGATGCAATTAACAAAATTGGATTCGGACTTGTTGTATACTCTTTAGCAGTTAAGAAAACAGCTTAAGTTACCGAAACATATAATTACAAATTAGCGCAACTTTAGGGTTGCGCTTTTTTTATGCACTATTTTAATGCTCACAAGGTGTTTTGATTCTTAGGCTTTTTTATGCCATCATATCATCAAAGGCAATGATAGTGGTGTACCCTTTAGCTTTAAAATAAGCCATGTCTTGTTTGCTTCCTGTGGCAAGTACAAAGTCTCCTCCCCAGGCGCCAAGGCTTTTAATAGTCTTTGGGTAGTCCGGAAATACTAACTGCTTTACGGTAGCTTGCCCCAGCAGTGAAGCTATCTTCTTTTCATGTGCATTTAGAATTCTTTCCAGATCTTCAAGGGTGTAACAAACAAGTGTTTTCTTGCTTAAATCTGTAATGGCCTCAAGTATTCTAGAGTCTTTTTGTAGTTTCCTGTAAGTGTTAATTGCCTGTTTACTATCTTGTTTTTGGTTGAGGTGCACAAAAAATAAATGCTTTGTAAAGCTCCAAGTAAGCATGCAGGGTTGCACCTGTGGCATGTTATCTTTTAGGGTATAAAAAATAGGGGTATTGTGCTGCGCTGCTGCAATATCATAACCACTACCTCCAAAACTTTCTTTTAAGAGCGTAAAGGCATCTATTTGGGCCCACTGTGCTATGTTGTTGATAAGGGTTGAGGAGGTTCCTAGCCCCCAATCTCTCGGGAAATCTAATTGTGTTAGTACTGCTACACCTTTACTTTGTTTTAAAAATGAAGTGTTGTGTATTCTAGCCGTTTGTAAAATAGTACAAAGTGTTTTGGCTATCTTAGATGTATTGCTACTGGTAAGGGTTGTGAGGTCTATATGTGTTTCAAACCAAATGTTCCCGGTATGATCTTTACTAACCCAGTGAAGCGTCTGCTCATTATTATCTGTAACAGTGAGAGATTGTCCATACTTGGTGGGTATGGCAAGGGCAGTGGCTCCATCCAAAACAACATACTCTCCTGTAATTAGAAGTTTACCATTGCTTTTATATGTAGTTTGTTTACTCACTTTATGCTCTTAGTTGTTCTACAAAAGCGATCACTGCGCTGTGAGATACTTGATGGGATGTAAAATGTGTTACAGCCAAAGCTTTTTCTGCATCCGTTGCTTGAACCCCGTTTAAGATATTCATTAAATGCATTTTCATGTGTCCTTTTTGGATTCCAGTAGTCACCAAAGAGCGCAATGCGGCAAAGTTTTGTGCCAAGCCGGCAACAGCTACTAACTGCATTAGTTTTTTAGCATTTGGCTTTTGTAATAAATCAAAAGCAAAACCTACCAAAGGGTGTAGTGATGTTAAACCACCAACGGTTCCAAGAGCGAGTGGGAGTTCAATCCACATTTTAAAAATATCGTTCTCTATACTAGCGTGTGTTAGGCTACTGTACTGCCCATCTTTACAAGCATATGCATGCACTGCTGCCTCTACTGCTCTAAAGTCATTACCGGTTGCTAGTATAACGGCGTCAATACCGTTCATGATTCCTTTGTTGTGTGTAACGGCTCTTCTTGGAGTTGCTTTTGCAATTGCTATGGCTCTAACTATTTTTTGAGCAAACAGGCGGCCATCAAGGTCTTTTTGTTTTAAAAGATCTACATGACAGGACACAGAGGCTCTAACCAAACATTCTGGGGTGTAGTTAGACAAAATACTCATGACAACCTCTGGATAGGTTTGTGAGGTGTTAAATGCTTTATAAGTTTTGGCTTCTCTTTCAAGGGTTCGTGCAAAGGTTTCTAAGCAGGTGTTTATAAAGTTGGCGCCCATGGCGTCGAGTGTTTCAAAAGTACAATGAAGCTGAAAAAAACCATCTAAGGTATTTGTGCTATCTATAAGCTGGATATCAAGTAGCCCACCGCCACGTTTTTTCATGTTTGTTTCAACCTGCGAAATACTAGCGATTAGTTTGGGTTTTACAACACCGAAAAAAGCAGTCATGTCTGCAGTATTTCCGAAGAAATTAAGATGGACCTGTCCGTTTTTAATGGTACTAATAACCTGGGTTGTAAAGCCGCCTTTGTCTAGCCAGAATTTTGCAGCATTACTTGCAGCAGCCACAACAGAGCTTTCTTCAATAACCATTGGGATTGCATATAAATCTTGATTTACCAAGAAATTTGGCGCAATACCCATAGGCAAGTAATAATTAGATATTGTATTCTCTATAAAATCATCATGCAGTTTTTGTAGCTCGTTGTCTGAGTTCCAATACCTCTTTAACACATCTGTTGCTTGCTCGTTTGCTTTAAAATAGGTCTTGGTGAGCCATTCTATTTTTTGAGCCTTTGAAAGTTTTGAAAATCCTGAGATTGGATTTGACATACATTTTAGTTTTAAAAGTCAAAGATACTATAAAGCATATAATGTTGCTTAAAATCAAAGCACCTTGAAATAATAATTTTTTTAGGAGCTTGCTATTTTTACTGGCGCCTTGCTATCCTTGTTTTTAACTCCAAAAAAGGGCCTTGTTTCATATAATTTTATTAAACTTGTGTTACCATATAATTAACACATTAAATACAATTATGCGCCTAGGCTTTTTGCTCCTTTTTATCATAAGTTTTAGTGTTGCAACAGGGCAGCAAAAACAAATCAATCTTGAAGAAATATGGAGCGGTGCTTATAGAACACAAGGCCTTGACGAATTGCGTTCTCTTAAAAACGGCAAACAATATGCAGTACTTAACTACAACAGGCTCTCTGGCGGATCTTCTGTAGATGTGTATGATTACATAACAGGAAAAAAAGTAAACACAATTGTATCTTCATCTCAAATAAAGGATGCGAATTATTTTTACACATACACCCTTAGTGAAGATGAAACTAAAGTTTTATTAGCAACAGATTTACAACAAATCTATAGACGCTCTACCCTAGGAACCTATTACGTGTATGACGTGGTTACTAAAAAAATGATGCTTGTTTCAGAAAATAAAATACAAGAACCATTATTAAATCCTGCTGGAACCAAAGTGGCCTATGGATATGATAATAATATTTTTATTAAAAACCTAAGCACTGGTGTTACTACTCAAATCACCAAAGACGGTCTTAAAAATAGCATTATTAATGGTATTACAGACTGGGTGTATGAAGAAGAGTTTGCTTTTGTAAGAGCTTTTGAGTGGAATAAAGACGGGTCTAAAATAGGATATATTAAGTTTGATGAAACCAATGTGCCTCGTTTTTCTATGGATGTGTACGGGACAGGATTATACCCAACCCAACAAGTTTTTAAATATCCTAAAGCTGGAGATCCCAATGCACAAGTCTCATTGCATCTTTATGATCTTGAGAGTGAAAAAACAAGTAATGTAGATTTGTCTGGGCACAATAACTATTACATCCCAAGAATTAAATGGACCCAAGATACCAACGTACTTAGTGTCCAGACTACAAATAGAAAACAAAACACCATAGATCTTATTTTTGTTGACGCCAATAAAAACCAAACCTCTCTTGTGTTACAAGAAAAAGATGATGCCTATGTTGATGTCACAGATAACCTAACTTTTTTCAAAGACAATAGCTTTATTTGGACCAGCGAGCGTGATGGTTGGAATCATATCTACCATTTTAATAAAAGTGGAGATCTTAAAAATCAAATCACTCAAGGTGCCTGGGAGGTTACTAATTATTACGGGTATGACCCAAAAAGTAATACTGTGTTTTACCAAAGTACAGAAAACGGCAGTATTAACCGTGGTGTGTATAGTATTAACGCAAAAGGTAAAAACAAGAAAGAGCTATCTGTAGCCACTGGAACCAACAGCGCCGCCTTTAGCGCAGATTACTCATACTATATCAATACATTTCAAAGCGCTACCACACCAAGTGTCTTTACCCTGCATGATGCCAAAACAGCAGCGGTGGTAAAACAAATAAAAGATAATACAGATTTAGCCAGCAAAGTGGCGGGGTATAAAATGTCTGAAAAAGAATTTTCTACCATCTCTGTAAACGGGAATGATTTAAACATGTACACCATTAAGCCTTTGGATTTTGACCCTTCCAAAAAATATCCCCTTTTTATGTATCAATACTCGGGCCCTGGTTCTCAAAATGTAGCCAATAAATGGAACGGCAGTAATGATTATTGGCACCAAATGCTCGCACAACAAGGGTATATAGTTGTTTGTATAGATGGGAGAGGGACTGGTTTAAAAGGAAGAGATTTTAAGAAAGTAACACAGTTAGAGCTTGGAAAATATGAAGTGCAGGATCAAATTACTGCAGCAAATAAATTGGGCGCTCTACCGTATATTGATGCCAATAGAATTGGTATTTGGGGTTGGAGTTATGGTGGTTTTATGTCAAGTAACTGCTTGTTTCAAGGCCCAGAGACCTTCTCTATGGCAATTGCAGTAGCTCCGGTAAGTAGCTGGAGATTTTATGACACTATCTATACAGAGCGTTATATGTCTACACCTCAACAAAACCCTAGTGGCTATGACACCAACTCACCGATGTATCATGTAGATGGCTTAAAAGGAAAGTTTTTACTAGTGCACGGTAGTGCAGATGACAATGTACATGTGCAAAACACCACCCGTTTGGTAGAAGCACTAGTGCAGGCCAATAAACAGTTTGACTGGGCTATTTATCCAGACAAAAATCACGGCATTTATGGAGGTAACACACGCCTGCATTTATACACTAAAATGACCAATTTTATAAAACAGAACTTATAATCAACTAACTAACTAATCATATATTTATGGCAACTACCCAATTAGTAAAACCGAAAGAATTATTTGGACATCCCGTAGGACTCTACGTACTATTTTTTACAGAAATGTGGGAGCGCTTTTCTTATTATGGTATGCGCGCAATTCTCGTGCTTTATTTAGTTGCTGAAGCAACTGCAGATAATGCAGGATTAGGTTGGTCTAATGGAGATGCATTGTCACTATATGGAACCTATACGATGCTAGTTTATGTAGCTTCTATTCCAGGGGGTATCATTGCAGATAAACTTATAGGGCAGCGAAAATCTGTGTTACTTGGAGGTATTCTTTTAGTATTTGGTCATAGTGTTTTAGCTGTGGAAGAGATGTGGGCATTCTACACCGGATTAGGCTTAATTATTGGAGGTGTGGGTATGTTGAAACCTAATATTTCTACAATGGTAGGAGGCTTGTATAAACAAGGTGATATTAGAAGGGATAAAGGTTTTACAATATTTTATATTGGGATTAATGTTGGTGCTTTCTTATCAAGTTTAATTGTTGGCTATGTTGGTGAAGTCTATGGATGGCATTACGGTTTTGGTCTTGCTGGAATTGGTATGGCATTAGGTTTAATACAATATGTTCTTGGACAAAAGCATTTAAAACATGTTGGTAATTTCTTAGGAACTTCAGAAAATGAAGAAGAAAAGGCAGCTTCAAAAAGACCACTTTCAAAAATCGAAAAAGATAGAGTAGTTGTGCTATTTATTTCATTCTTATTAGTAATTGTGTTTTGGGGAGCTTTTGAGCAAGCTGGGGGGTTAATGAATATTTACGCATCAGAGAAAACCAACAGAATGTTGATGGGTTGGGAAGTTCCAGCATCTTGGTTTCAGTCTTTAAACGCGATGTTTATAATAATTTTTGGTACAGTTGTCGCTGCGTATTGGGCTAAACGAAAATTAAATGGTAAACTCTCTACCTCATTATTTAAAATGATTTTAGGGCTAATAATCATGGGGGCAGGTTTCTTTTTTATGACAGGAGCTTCAATGCAATATGATGACGGGGGTTCTTCTGCAATGTATTGGTTAGTATTAGCTTATTTATTCCATACAATTGGTGAATTATGCTTGTCACCTGTAGCATTATCTTATATCACAAAATTATCGCCGGTAAAATACGGTTCAATAATGATGGGGGTGTATTTTGCAATGACTGGTTTTGGTAATAAACTTGCAGGTCTTTTAGGTGAATCAGCTTCTGAACTTGGAGAGTATACTATTTTTACTGGCATTGCAGTTTTTTGTGTACTATTTGGTTTATTGGTCATGGTGTTTAGAAATAAACTTGAAAAATTAACACATGGCGCTGAGGATAATGAAAGAATAATTACAACCCAAACAGAATAATTTGAATTAACCTAGGATTAATAATAAATTAAGCCTTCCATAAAAATACAAGGC
>CAJXUG010000092.1:0-7914 GCA_913060785.1 uncultured Flavobacteriaceae bacterium
CATACGAGATTCTGCCTGTCTCGTGGGCTCGGAGATGTGTATAAGAGACAGGTTTATATTTGTTCAAAACATATATTATGAAAAAACTACTCTACCTTTTTTTAACTGTACTTATCGTTGCTTGTAGTAGTGATGATAACAACAATGACGGAGACAATAATAACAATACATCTTCCCTTGCTGGGATTTGGAATTTAACCTCACAAACCAATGCTGCTGGTTCAGTAGATTTGGAAGCAACCTGCGCAAATGAAAATTATTTAGTTCTTAATGACACTTCAGGTACTATTTACTTCCATTTTAATGAAGACAGTGAAGGGAATGTAGTCCCTTGCTATGTGTCCCGCACTGGCACTTGTACTTATACAAATACCCCAGCAGGTTCTAATCAATATTTGCTTACCACTGGTGATGGGTTTGTTCTCTCTGGCGAATTAAATAGTAATGGAACTGTTTTGTCAATAATTAATGAAGATGATGATGTTTTGAATTTCACAAAGCAGTAGTTTTTTAAATAACTCCCTTTAGTATAAAACCCTTGCAGAAATGTGAGGGTTTTTTCTTTTTAAAATTCCTCTTTAGAGCAGATATGTTGGCACAACATAGGTTGTTAAAGATTGTAAAAGGCGAAAAGAACGTAGACAGTTGCCAAATAGTTGCCAAGTTTTAGTTATATTCGGGGTAGTTCTTTGCTAATTATATAAGTCAAGTGTAAGCCTTTTAGAAGGTTTAACAACTGGTTAGCCCCTATAAAAAAAGCCCTCACATTGCTGTGAAGGCTTCTAATTTTCGCTCCTCTTCTTGGGCTCGAACCAAGGACCCTCTGATTAACAGTCAGATGCTCTAACCAACTGAGCTAAAGAGGAATTTCATATAGAAAAATAAAGACTATTGTCTCTAGCGATACCCAATATCAAAGTGTTTAAAACCCTTACGATACTTAGGCGGGTGCAAATATAAATTAATTTTTATCTGTGGCAAATACTTTTTTTGTTTTTTTTAACCTCCAAAGAAGTATCTATAGATGTCATTTCCGTTGGCAAATAAAACCAAGGCAATTAACAAGAAAAACCCAGCCATTTGGGCATACTCCATAAATTTATCATTGGGCTTGCGGCCACTAATCATTTCATATAATAAAAACATCACGTGCCCACCGTCTAGCGCCGGAATCGGTAAGATATTCATAAAGGCTAAAATAATAGATATAAGCGCTGTTGTTTGCCAGAAACTAGTCCAGTCCCAGGTGTCTGGGAACAGGCCGCCAATGGCTCCAAAACCACCAACTTGTGAGGCTCCTTTTTCAGTAAACACATACTTAAATTGTGTTATGTAATCTTTCAAGACGTCCATACCATACCCAATACCTCCGGTGATACTCTCTCCCAAAGTATACTCCTTGCGTATTGAGGTGCTGTAAGGCAGGAGCCCTATTTGTCCTGTCTCATTAGGAGTTGCTTTTAAAGTGAGCTGCGCTCCATCACGAGATATTAAAAAAACATTTTCTTTTTGTCCGTTTTCTTTTACCAGGTTCTGGAATTCATGCCAAAATACAATAGGTGTCCCGTTTACCGCCAAAATAGTGTCATCTAGTTTAAACCCGGCCGCAGCCGCAGGAAAACTCTCGTCTCCAATCACGCCCATAACTGGCGCTACTCTTTGGGTGAAGGGTCTTAGCACATCGTTTTCAAACATTATAGCGCCAATATCTTCTGGCATTTCTATAGTTTGTTTTTGTCCATTAGTATGCAGTACCTCTATGGTGTTTACATCACGTAAAAACAAATATTTATTGATTGCCGTTACATTTTCAAAGGCCTCGCCGTTAAGGCTAAGAATTTGATCTCCGTCACTAAATCCATATTCATTAAATGACTCGTGCACAGCAAAACCATTTGGCAACTGCTCATTGGTTGTAATGTCTTGCCCATAGAAATTTAAAATTCCCATGTAAATCACAAATCCAACAATAATATTTACCGTAACCCCGCCAAGCATAATGATAAGTCGCTGCCATGCTGGCTTAGATCTAAACTCCCATGGTTGTGGCGGCAAAGCCATTTGTTCCTTGTCCATGCTCTCATCAATCATTCCAGATATCTTTACATATCCTCCTAGTGGCAGCCAACCTATACCATACACCGTATCTCCAATTTTTTTACTGAAAAGCGCAAACTTTACATCAAAAAACAAGAAAAATTTCTCTACCCTAGTTTTAAATAATTTTGCGGGTATAAAGTGCCCTAGTTCATGAAGAACGATCAAAAAAGATAGACTTAGTAATAATTGTATCGCTTTAACGAAAAATGGACTCATAGCTCAATAAAATAGATTGTTATTTTCTGGTTTATTTCTCTAAAACCAGATCAAAAAAAGCAAAGCCCTTTGTAAAACATGCAGGCTTTCTCTTGGGCACAAAAGTAACTTATTATACAGTGCAAAAAAAATGTTGTTTTTAGACTTTTTGTAGCGCCAAAATAGCAGGAGTCTAAGCAGCTTAAATCATTTTTAGGTCGTATTTTTGTAGCCTATTGTTTTAAAGGCTATGCTACACTTTTTTTCAAAATATAAACTCCTTGCTATTGTTTTAACGGGCTTATCTGTGGTTATAATTTCTGTTATTTACAGCGTGCTTAAACCCTTAGAGGTACTGCCCGTGTACCAGCCCTCTTTAGTAAGCGCAGCACTAGTGGCCCAAGATATAAGACACCAAAAAAAATACCATACCATCTCAGATTTTAGCTTAACCAACCAAGAAGGCCAAACCATAACCCAAGACACCTATGAGGGTAAAATGTATGTGGCAGATTTTTTCTTTACCACTTGCCAAACCATCTGCCCTGTAATGACCAGCAATATGCTGGTGTTGCAAGATAAACTTCAAGACAATCCAGAGGTGCTGCTGCTCTCCCATACTGTAATGCCAGAGTTTGATACGGCATCTCAGCTTAAAAAGTACGCTACTCAAAAAAACATAAACCCCGCAAAATGGAACCTAGTTACCGGTAGTAAACAAGAGATTTACAATCTTGCTAGAAAACAATATCTGGTGGCCAAAGAAAACCCTGATGATCCTTTGGGGCTAGTGCACACAGAAAATTTTGTTTTAATAGATACCCAAAAAAGAATCCGTGGGTTTTATGATGGCACCCAGGCCCAAGAAATGGAGCGTATCTTACATGATATTGATGTGCTGCAAAACCAAGGTAAAAAGTCTATATTCTTTGGGCTTATCAATTATTAATCCCCTCCCCACAAACCCATAGTTGCGTTAAAATTTCACAATACCTCCCTCAAAGCTTTGTGGGTAGGTTTCAAATAATTATTTTTGCTTGTTTAAAATCAATCTAAATAAAAATGACAACCATAGCTTCATTAAAACAAGGACAGCGCGGTATTATAAAAGAGTTTTCTGTGGATATTGTACCCCTTAAGCTCCTAGAAATGGGCTGCCTTCCTGGCAATGAAGTGGCTCTTGTGCAAACCGCGCCGTTTCAAGACCCGATGTACCTCAACGTAAATGGAGCGCACCTGGCTATTCGTAAAGAAACTGCAGCACAAATTGAGATTGAAATTATAACACAGTAAACAAGACCTTAGCACAAGCTCAGATATAAAATGGCCAAACAGTTTAACGTTGCATTAATTGGTAATCCTAATACAGGGAAAACATCTGTATTTAACAGGCTCACTGGGCTAAACCAGCAAGTGGGTAACTATCCTGGAATTACTGTTGAGAAAAAGCAAGGTATTTGCAGGTTAGACCGCGGGGTAAAAGCACATGTGCTTGATTTACCAGGAACCTATAGCCTTAACGCATCTTCTCTGGATGAAAATGTAGTAATTGAACTGCTGCTTAATAAAAATGATAAAGATTTTCCAGATGTTGCCGTTGTAGTTACAGACATAGAAAACTTAAAAAGAAATTTACTACTCTTTACTCAAATTAAAGATTTAGGCATCCCTACTATACTGGTTATTAACATGGCAGACCGCATGAAGCGTAAAGCCATTACACTAGATGTTGCCGCTCTAGAGCTGCGCCTAGAAACAAAAATAGCCCTAATTAGTTCTCGTGAAAACAGGGGGTTTGAAGCCTTAAAAAAACTCATCACCAACTACAAAACCCTATCTGTTACGCCTTGTTTAAGCGCTTCAAGTATTGCCCCAGAATATTTTGACAGGCTACGTAAAACATTTCCAAATCAAGATATTTACAAGCTTTGGCTTGTTATTACCCAAGATGTAAATTTTGGAAAGCTAGACAGAAACCAACTCAAGGGCGTAGCTAGTTTTAAAACAGAAAGTGTTAGCAACCTTAAAAGATTACAACAAAAAGAAACCATCAAACGCTACCAATTTATCAATGAGGTGCTTAAACAAACCCTTTTAGTAGATAAAGCAAATGCCAAAGATTTACGCGGTAAATTAGACCGTGTATTAATGCATAAGTTTTGGGGTTATGTGATTTTCTTAGGTGTTTTATTGCTGATTTTTCAAGCCATTTTTGACTGGAGCAGCTATCCTATGGATTTTATAGATAGCACCTTTGCCTCTCTGGGCGAATGGGCAAAAAACACCCTCCCCGCTGGAGATTTCACCAACCTTATTGCCGAGGGTATTATTCCTGGGCTGGGTGGTATTGTTATTTTTATACCACAAATTGCCTTTTTGTTTTTCTTTATATCTGTCCTAGAAGAAAGCGGCTATATGAGCCGAGTCGTGTTTTTAATGGATCGTGTCATGCGCCGTTTTGGATTAAGTGGTAAAAGTGTGGTGCCGCTCATCGCAGGTACTGCCTGTGCCATACCCGCAATTATGGCAACCCGTAACATAGAAAACTGGAAAGAGCGTCTTATCACTATTTTGGTAACCCCTTTTACAACCTGCTCTGCAAGATTGCCGGTATACCTAATTATCATCGCACTTGTGATCCCAGATCAGCGCGTTTTGGGCATCTTTAGCCTGCAAGCACTTACATTAATGTTTATGTATTTGTTAGGTTTTGGAGCGGCAATTATATCTGCATGGATGCTAGATAAAGTATTAAAAATACGCAGTAAAACATTTTTTGTAATAGAGATGCCAAACTACAAGTTACCTCTCTTTAAAAATGTAGGTATTACTGTAATAGAAAAAACAAAGTCATTTGTGTTAGGTGCCGGTAAAATCATTTTAGCCATATCAATAATACTCTGGGTTTTGGCCTCATACGGCCCTGGAGATTTTAATAATGCCACAGCTATCATACAACAAGAAAACTTAGAGACTCCTATTTCTCAAAACCAGTTAGAAACAAAAATAGCCGCATTTAAACTAGAACATAGCTATATTGGTCATGCAGGTAAGTTTATTGAGCCTGCCGTAAGACCCTTAGGTTATGACTGGAAAATTGGTATTGCACTGATCAGCTCTTTTGCAGCAAGAGAAGTGTTTGTGGGCACACTAGCCACTATTTATAGTGTAGGGAATGATGATGTAGAAACCATCAAAAACAGAATGGCCGCAGAAACCAATGTAAAAACCGGGAAACCACTTTTTAATTTTGCTAGTGGAGTTTCTTTGTTGCTTTTCTATGCTTTTGCTATGCAGTGTATGAGTACCCTGGCTGTGGTAAAACGAGAAACCAATAGTTGGAAATGGCCCATGTGGCAATTAATAATAATGACAGCCATTGCTTATATAACTGCTCTTGGCGCATATCAATGGTTTAAATAATTAACAATGCAAGAACTCTTTGTGATTTTTACATTTTTGGCAGCAGCTGGTTATTTGGTTAACAAGTTTGTATGGTCTGCGATTGTCTCTAAAAAGAGAAAAACTGTTGGCACCCTAGATGGTGGTAACACCAAATGCGGAAATGATAATTGTGGATGCCACTAAAGGGGCATTGCACTATTGTTTTAGAATTTAATTCCTTTCTTAGAAATTTGTAATTGATATCCTATTTCTTTGCCAGTAGAGTCACCAGGATACGGAAGTAATTTCAGGGCTGTAAAAACAGTATCTTCTGTGGTAGCGATAACGCTTTGAGATTCGTTTTGAAAAACTACCGTGATTTCCTGGAGTTCTTGATCGGCTCCACTAACAAGAATTTTTACTACAGCCTTCCCGGCCCAAATACAGGTGGTGTCTCTAGGGCATCTAGAATCTTCTATAACGGCAACCAGGGTTATAGAAACCCCGTCGTGTGTGCTAGTTTTAGTAAGTGGAACATTAAAAACAGTCTCAGGAGTATCTTGTTTTTGAGCCAACGCCTGGCAAGAAACAATAATACTCACGATACTAAAAATAAGTAGTAATTTTTTCATAGGTGTGCAGGTTTTAAAATCACAATTAACCCCTAAATAAAAAGAAGTCGTCCTTAAGGTGTTCTATTTTGTCGTCTTTGTTTGTAATAATATACTCCAGAGCCGTTTGGGTGAAACTTAGCCCTTTTGTTGTTAGAGAAATAACCTCATTGGAAATGGTAATCAGGTTATTATCCAGGGCTAGCCCTACAACTGTATTTGCCTTTACCTGTTGCCAATTAATGTGCTCTCTCAAATGATTAATATGTCTTTCTTCTGTTTCTTGATGGTTGTTAAGGTGCAGTAAAAAGGTAAGTAGCGATACCTCTGTGCGCTGCTGTTTTTGGCGATACATGACAGACAACAGCCCTTTTTTAGGAGCAAAAAAGTACACCAGCAAAAATACCAAACCAAGAACTGTGGTTATAGACCCTGCAATAGATGCGTCCAACCAGTGCGCTAACCAATATCCGCTAATGGCGGCAAAAACTCCAAAACATACAGAGAGCCACAACATTTTTTTTAAATCTGCGGTAAGCAAATACGCAGCGGCAGCTGGAGCAATCATAAGGGCTACCACAAGTATGGCTCCTACCACATCAAAAGCGCCTACAACAGTAATAGAAGACACAGACATTAGCCCGTAATGCAAAATAGCCGGAGAAAAACCAAGGGCAGAAGACAAGCCAACATCAAATGTGCTTACTTTTAATTCCTTAAAAAACAAATACAGCAGCACAAGGGTTATAAGTAAAATAACTCCCATAATCCAGGCAGCTTTTGGCCCGGCGTCTATACCTAAAAGCAAAAACCTATCAAAAGGGGCAAAAGCCAGTTCGCCAAGTAATACAGCATCTACATCTAGATGAATGTCATTGGCATTTTTAGCAATTAACAATACCCCAATACTAAAAAGGGCAGGAAAAACAAGACCAATAGCTGTGTCTTCTTTTACAAGACCTGTTTTTTGGATGCGCTCTACTAGCACCACTGTAATAATTCCAGTACCGGCCGCTAAAATAATTAACAATGGAGAATTAAGATCTTGGGTTATAAAGAATCCTAAAACAATACCTGGCAAGATAGAGTGGCTTATGGCATCACTAATTAAGGCCATTTTACGCAACACCAAAAACACCCCTGGAATAGCACAAGCTGCTGCAACTAGGGCGGCAATAAGCTGTATTTCTATTTGAGGATTACTCATGTTGGGTTTGTTGGTTAAAAAGATTTTGCGCCTCTGTAAAGCCTTTTAAAGTCAAGGACCATTGTTGTTTGTTTAGTAATATCCACTGGTTTTCTTCCATTTTACGCAATGATTTTTTGGTAAAACCTTGAAAATTATTTAATATTTTTATGGTGTGAGGGTGGTCAATGTTTTCATGTGTTTGGGCTATGCCATACATAAACTGTAGGGTTTTTTTAAGCTGTAAATCACGCCTGTTTTTTATAAGTCTTATTTGTTTAAACAAAAGCCCCCGGGTTGGAGAAAAAACAAAAGAAACCACAACAAAAAAACTAGCCACCAATACAATAACTGGACCTGTAGAGAGGTTGTCTTGGCTGGCGCTAATAGCCTGTCTCTTATACACATCTCCGAGCCCACGAGACAGGCAGAAATCTC
>CAJXUG010000093.1:0-7865 GCA_913060785.1 uncultured Flavobacteriaceae bacterium
GAGATTTCTGCCTGTCTCGTGGGCTCGGAGATGTGTATAAGAGACAGGACCAAGATAACATCATGGTTAGAACAGGTTTCGATTTACATTTTTAATAACAATTTGGTAACAAATGAGTCCTGCAAAATGGAGACATTTGCATTTTAATAATACACTATAAGTTATGGATAATATTTATTTATTAATGCTAGTAGCCCTAACAATTCTTGCAGTAGCAGACATTGTAGTAGGAGTAAGTAACGATGCTATTAACTTTTTGAATTCAGCCATTGGTTCAAAGGCAATTTCACTGAGAACAATCATGATAGTTGCAAGTCTGGGTATCTTTATTGGTGCTGTATACTCTAGTGGTATGATGGAAGTAGCTCGTAAAGGAATTTTTGTTCCAGCGATGTTTACCTTCGATGAAATCATGATGATTTTTATGGCCGTTATGATTACAGATATCTTACTTCTAGATTTCTTTAACACCCTAGGGCTGCCCACCTCTACAACAGTTTCTATTGTATTTAACTTACTTGGTGCTGCTATTGTAGTGTCTTTAATTAAAATAAGCGGCACAGAGGGAGCTACCATAGCAGATCTTGGAAATTACATCAACAAAGAAAAAGCGCTCACAATTATCAGTGGTATTTTACTTTCTGTAGTGATTGCATTTAGTGTTGGAGCTGTTGTGCAATGGATATCTCGTAGAATATTTTCGTTCCATTACGAGAAAAAAATAAAGAATTTTGGAGCTATTTTTGGAGGTCTTGCACTTGCGGCCATCATGTATTTTATCTTCATGAAGGGGCTTAAGGGAAGCCCATTCTACAAAGATTTGAAAGGACTTCTTGACGGCAACGAAATTTTAGTAATGCTTGTTAGTTTTCTGTTTTTTACTTTGTTTTCTTATGCGTTCCAGAAAATAACAAAAAAGAGTATACTACTTGTTGTTATTGCAGTAGGTACTTTTGGATTGGCTTTGGCCTTCTCCGGTAATGACTTGGTAAACTTCATTGGAGTTCCTATGGCGGCTTATCACTCATACGAGGCTTGGTCTGTATCTGGAATTCCTGCAACAGAGTTTACCATGGAGGTCTTAGACAAAAAAATGCCTGCAGAGCCTTTCTTGTTATTTATAGCTGGAGGTATTATGGTGGCAACGCTTTGGTTTTCTAAAAAGGCTAAAACCGTTGCAGAGACAGAATTAAGCTTGTCTCGCCAAAATGATACTCATGAAAAGTTTCAGCCAAATATGCTCTCTAGAGGTATTGTAAGAGGGAGTTCATGGCTATCTAATAGCATTGGTGGTTTGCTTCCAAAAGCAACGCAAGAAAAAATAAATGCAAGTTTCACCAAGCCAGACACTAAGCTTCTTACCAAAGACCAGAGTATTGATGCGCCTGCCTTTGACATGATTAGAGCCTCGGTAAATCTAATGGTAGCTGGTGTGCTAATATCTATTGCAACGTCTATGAAATTGCCGCTATCTACCACCTATGTAACCTTTATGGTTGCTATGGGTACCTCACTTGCCGATAGAGCTTGGGGTAGAGAAAGTGCTGTATACCGTGTGGCTGGAGTGTTAAATGTTATTGGAGGATGGTTTTTTACCGCATTTGGAGCGCTAGTCGCTGCAGGTACTGTGGTGTATTTAATTAGTTGGAATAAAACGGTTATGATTCCTATATTACTACTAATTACAGTGTTGTTACTTGTAAGAAACTACTTGTCTCACAAGAAAAAAACCAATACAACTGTAGACCCAAAAACATTAAAAAAATCTGAGAGTAGCACGGTTCAAGGAATCATTTCAGAGAGTGCAGACAATATCTCAAGTGTTGTTTCTAGAACAAATAAAATCTACTCAGATGTCCTGAAAGGATTGGCCAAAGAAGATGTTAAAGCCCTCAAGAAAAGTAAAAAGGGAGTAGAAAAACTAGATCAAGAAGTAGAAGATCTGAGAGATAACATTTTCTATTTAATTAAAAACCTAGATGAAACAAGTGTTCGTGGTAGTAGTTTTTACATTACCATACTGGCGTACCTTACAGATATGACACAGTCTTTAGACTTTATATCTAAGAAGAGTTACAAGCACATTAACAACAATCACAAAAAATTAAAATTCAACCAAATTAAAGACCTTCAAGAAATTGATGATTCTTTGGATGGGTTGCTCGTTGAGATTGAAGAGGTGTTTAACAGTCGTAAGTTTGAAAGAATTAGTTATGTGCTTTCTAGAAAACAGGAACTTATATCACTTATTTCTGACAAAATTACAAGCCAGATTGATAGAACAAGAACTGAAGAAGAAAGTCCAAAAAACACTTCTTTATACTTTAACATCCTGCTAGAGACAAAAGACTTGGTAACAAGTATTATGAATCTAATGGATGAGTATTATACGAGTTATAAAAAAGAGTAGGTATCTCTTTTATTAACGCTTTAAAGACCCCGCATATTCTTTTGAATTGTGGGGTTTTTTATTATTTTTAATGCAGTAGTTAGATATGTCAGAAACTCAAAAATTAAAACAAGTTGCTGCCGTTTTTTTTAAACTCGGCCTATTTGCCTTTGGAGGTCCAGCAGCTCATATTGCCATGATGGAGCATGAGGTTGTCACCAAACGAGCCTGGATGACACGAGAACACTACCTGGATCTTATAGGAGCTACAAACCTAATACCTGGACCCAACTCCACAGAGATGACCATGCATTGCGGCTTCCAGCGGGCAGGTAAAAAAGGATTGTTTATAGCTGGTATTAGCTTTATTTTTCCAGCAGTTTTTATAACAGCAATTCTAGGATATTTATATGTATTGTATGGCGCATTGCCCCAGGTACAGCCTTTTATTAAAGGAATACAACCCGCTGTTATAGTCATTATTGCTTCTGCTGTTATAAAACTGGGCAAAAAGGCCGTTAAAAATTGGGAGCTTGCTGTTTTGGGGAGTCTTTTTTTAATTGCCAGCCTTCTGGGTATTAACCAAATAGTGCTACTCCTTGGAGGAGGTATAGCAGGAATGTGTTTGTTTTTAATGCAGTCTAAAATACAACACACTACACCCCTATTTGCGCCACCCTTTATGATCTTTATAGTCTCAGAAATAGGGGCTAAATTAAGCGCGATGGGTATCTTTTTAAAATTCTTGAAAGTGGGTAGTATATTATACGGTAGTGGATATGTACTTTTTGCCTACCTAGATACAGAGCTTGTAACTACTGCCTTACTATCTCAAACCCAGCTCATAGAGGCTATTGGTATTGGGCAATTTACACCAGGTCCTGTATTATCAACAGCCACTTTTATTGGCTACCAACTAGGTGGTTTTTGGGGTGCTATTGCTGCAACTGCCGGTATTTTTATGCCTTCTTTTTTGTTTGTTTGGCTATTAAACCCACTGATACCAAAAATGAGAAAATCTAAGGTGTTGGGCTATTTCCTAGACAGTATAAACGTAGCAGCGGTTGCCATTATGCTTGCCGTTCTTATCACTATGAGCAAACAAACCATTGTAGATTGGCAAGCAACTTTAATTGCTGTGGTAAGCGGGGTACTTATTTTTGGGTTTAAAAAAGTATCTGTGATGTGGGTGCTTATTATTGGAGCTATCCTGGGGTATGCACTGGCATTTATTTAATACTTAAATTAATGTAGGTTTTACTACATTGCCTATCTAAAAGCTATGGTATGAAATTATACAGTGTTATTATTTGCCTGAGTTTTTTGTTTTGCTCGGTGAGCTGTAAAGACATTAGCGGTCAAGAGCTACTAGACAAATAGAGTATATCCTATTAAAGGATATTAATACCATTAATGGTATTAAATTTCCTAAAGAAAGAGCATGGTACTATAATAAAGATGACGGCTATTTAGGTACAGAAATATTAAATTAAAACACCCTAAAATAAAAAAGGGAAGCCATATGTGGCTTCCCTTTTTTTATGCTTAAAAGTATCGTAAAACTAGGATCCGCACATTAAACAGTCATCATCTGGACCACCATTTTGAGATTTATTCATCATGTCCTTAAACTCCTGAGCCGTCATTGGCTTTTGCTCTGTAGCGGTGTTCCCTAACTGAGCTTTTGGAGCTGGGCTTGGAGCTGGCGTTGGCGCCGGCAGGGGCGCTGTTGCTAGTGCGCCATCTGCATCTATAGCAGTTGTAGAAAGCTCTGTTACAGGTTTTGGCTGCTCTTTCTTGTCTTCTTTGCTTAAGGTAAATTTAATAGCATCTACCGCACTCTTGGTACGCAAATAATACATTCCTGTTTTAAGACCGCTTTTCCAGGCATAGAAATGCATGGATGTTAATTTTGCATAACTGGCATTTTCCATAAATAGGTTTAAAGACTGAGACTGGTCAATGAAGTACCCTCTGTGTCTTGACATATCAATAATGTCTTTCATAGAAAGCTCCCATACTGTTTTATACAAGTCTTTCAAATCTTGAGGAATATCTACATCTTGTACAGAACCATTATTACGCATAATTTGTTCTTTTAGAGTGTCGTTCCAGAGTCCTAGACCTACTAAGTCTTCTAGTAAGTGTTTGTTTACAACTATAAATTCTCCACTTAACACACGTCTGGTGTAGATATTACTTGTGTAAGGCTCAAAGGCTTCGTTGTTTCCTAAAATTTGTGAGGTGGATGCGGTTGGCATAGGTGCCACTAGTAATGAGTTGCGTACACCATGTTCTGCAATTTGGGTACGGAGTTGAGCCCAATCCCAACGGCCACTTAATTCATTGTCTTCTATGCCCCACAGGTTGTGCTGAAACTTCCCTTCACTAATAGGAGATCCTGCATAACTCTCATAGACGCCATCTGCCTGTGCTTCTTCCATAGAAGCGGTAAGAGCAGCAAAGTATAATGTTTCGAAAATTTCTTGGTTTAACTTTTTAGCCTCATCACAGGTAAAGGGTAAACGCAGCATAATAAAGGCATCTGCTAATCCTTGGATACCAAGACCAACAGGTCTGTGACGGAAATTACTGTTTTCTGCTTCTTTTACAGGATAGTAATTACGGTCTATAACGCGGTTTAGGTTTTTGGTTACTTGTTTGGTTACACGAAATAACTCATCGTGATCAAAGGCGCCATCAGTTACAAACATTGGCAAAGCAATAGAGGCCAAGTTACATACAGCAACCTCATCTGGAGAGGTGTACTCCATGATTTCTGTACATAGGTTTGAAGAACGTATGGTTCCTAGATTTTTCTGGTTACTCTTACGGTTTGCTGCATCTTTATAGAGCATGTAAGGTGTACCTGTTTCAATTTGAGATTCCATTATTTTCTCCCAAAGTGCACGCGCTTTAATTGTTTTTCTTCCTTTTCCGGCAGCTTCATAGCCAAGGTATAGGGCTTCAAACTCATCACTGTGTACTTTGTAAAGGTCTGGACATTCGTTAGGACACATGAGGGTCCACTCCGCATCTTCCTCTACACGTTTCATGAATAAATCTGGAATCCACATGGCGTAGAATAAATCTCGTGCACGTTGTTCTTCTGATCCTGTATTTTTCTTTAGATCTAGGAAATCAAAAATATCTGCATGCCACGGTTCTACATATATAGCAAAACTACCTTTACGTTTTCCGCCACCTTGATCTACATAACGTGCCGTGTCATTAAATACACGTAACATTGGCACAATACCGTTAGAGGTACCGTTTGTACCCGAGATGTATGACCCTGTGGCACGTACATTGTGTATAGACAACCCAATACCACCTGCAGATTGTGAAATTTTTGCAGTTTGTTTAAGTGTATCGTAAATACCGTCTATGCTATCATCTTGCATGGCCAATAAAAAACAAGAAGACATTTGCGGCTTTGGTGTACCACTATTAAATAGCGTTGGAGTTGCGTGGGTAAAAAAGCGCTTACTCATAAGCTCATAGGTTTCTTTTGCAGCTTCTAAATCGTTTAAGTGAATACCAATAGAAACACGCATAAGCATATGCTGAGGGCGCTCTGCTATTTGTCCGTTTAATTTTAACAGGTAAGATCGCTCTAAGGTTTTAAATCCAAAATAGTCATAGCCAAAATCACGGTTGTAGATAATAGTAGAATCCAGTTCTTCTTTATTATCCATAATTACTTTGTGAACCTCATCACTAAGTAAAGGAGCATCTTTCCCGGTACGTGGGTTTACATAGGTGTACAAGTCATCCATCACCTCACTGAATGTCTTTTTTGTATTTTTATGTAAATTAGAAACAGAAATTCTAGCAGCCAGTCTTGCGTAGTCTGGGTGTGATGTTGTCATGGTTGCAGCAACTTCTGCCGCCAAATTATCTAATTCACTGGTGGTTACACCATCATACAATCCCTCAATTACACGCATTGAGATACGAACAGGATCCACAAGTTCATTAAGGCCATAACACAGCTTTCTTACACGTGCTGTAATTTTATCAAACATGATGGGCTCTTTGCGGCCGTCTCTTTTTAGTACATTCATATCTTGTGGGTATTACGAGGTTATTTTTTGATTTTGCTACTATTTTGGTAAAGTGATTTCAGGCGTATGTTTTGCAAAACACACACTATCAAACACTTAGGTATTATATTTCTAAAGTATGTTTGGCTTAAAAGTCTGCGTCGAAGCTAATTTTATTGGCTTCTTTGTCTGTGGTGTTGGCAACACCTGCTTTTTGATACTCTGCTACTCTTTTCTCAAAGAAGTTTGTTTTTCCTTGCAAAGAGATCATATCCATAAAGTCAAAAGGATTTTTGGTGTTAAATTCTTTCTCACATTGTAGTTCTACTAAAAGTCTGTCTGTAACAAACTCTAGGTACTGGGTCATTAAATTAGAATTCATACCAATTAAACTTGCCGGCAGAGACTCTGTAATGAATTCACGTTCTATATTTAAAGCATCTACAATAATGCTACGGATACGGTCTTTTGGCACTTTGTTTACAAGGTGGTGGTTGTGCAAGTGTACTGCAAAATCACAGTGTACTCCTTCATCTCTAGAGATAAGCTCGTTAGAGAAGGTAAGTCCTGGCATGATACCACGTTTTTTCAACCAAAAGATTGAACAAAAAGCGCCACTAAAGAAAATTCCTTCTACAGCTGCAAAAGCAATTAAACGTTCTGCAAAACTTGGAGAGTCTATCCATTTTAAGGCCCAATCTGCCTTTTTCTTGATGGCAGGGAAATTTTCAATGGCGTTGAATAACTGATCTTTTTCTACATCATCTTTTACGTAGGTATCGATTAGTAGTGAGTAGGTTTCACTGTGGATGTTTTCCATCATGATTTGGAAACCATAAAAGAATTTTGCCTCACTGTATTGCACTTCGTTTACAAAGTTTTCAGCGAGGTTTTCGTTCACAATACCATCACTGGCAGCAAAAAATGCTAAGATATGCTTAATGAAATAACGCTCATCTTCATTTAATTTTGAAGTCCAATCTGTCAGATCTTGGTGCAGGTCAATTTCTTCTGCAGTCCAGAAACTTGCCTCAGATTTTTTATACCATTCCCAGATATCATGATGTTGGATAGGGAAAATTACAAATCTTCCTTCGTTTTTCTCTAAAATTGGCTCTGACGTGTTCATTATATCTTCTTAAATAAATTACTAAAAATGTGTGTTTACTGGGGACTAACAAATATGATAAATATATGAGGTTTAAAAAGAATAAAACACAGAGGGTTTTCAACAAAGTTTTCAACAACGAAAAAATTGAGTTGTTACTATGGTTTTGTTAATTTATTTTACAAGATACTGATAAACAGTGGTTTAATAGCCCGCCTCTGGGTTGTTAACAATTCAAAAAAATGTAGTTGAAAAGCCCAACCAGAGTTGATACAGCGGTAGTTTAAGGGCGCTTTTACCCTTGTTTTAACAAGATATTTTC
>CAJXUG010000094.1:0-7859 GCA_913060785.1 uncultured Flavobacteriaceae bacterium
TGTCTCGTGGGCTCGGAGATGTGTATAAGAGACAGGTATTTGATGGTTGTTATAGTTTAAAATTTACTTGGTTTATAGTTTGAGAATCTCCACCTACATATACTTGAAAATCTCCCTTTTCAACAAGCCACTTCTTTTGATTATTAAAAAACCCAAGTTCTTGGTCTGTGAGTGTAAAGGTAATTTCTTTGGTTTGGCTAGGTGTTAAAACAACCTGCTCAAATCCTTTTAATTCTCTAACAGGTCTTATAACACTAGCAAAAAGATCTCTTAGGTAAAGCTGTACCGTTTCTTTTCCTTCTAATTTTCCTGTGTTTGTTACTTTAACACTAATAGTAACTTGTTTGTCTTGTTTGTAGGTATTAACCACAATTGGTTTTGAATAACTAAATGTAGTGTAACTTAACCCAAAACCAAAAGGGTATTGAGGTGTGTTTTTTTGGTCTATATAATGCGTCCAAAATACTTCGCCAGGATTCACTGGAGAAGGACGTCCTGTGTTTTTATAATTATAATACAAAGGTAGTTGCCCTACACTTCTAGGAAAAGTCATTGGCAGTTTACCACTAGGATTATAATCTCCATATAAAACCTGAGCCAGTGCATTACCGCTTTGAGTTCCTAAATGCCATCCTTCTAAAATTGTTGGTATGTTTTTGGCAGCCCAAGGAATTGTTAAAGGTCTTCCATTGCTTAACACCAAGACAATATTTTTGTTTACAGCAAATACAGCCTCTAGAAGTTCTTGTTGAACACCCGGCAGTCCTAAATAAGCTCTACTTCTACCCTCTCCACTTTGCATTGCATGCTCACCAAGAGCCATAATCACAACATCTGATTTTTTGGCAAGTGATATAGCCTCTTTAAAACCAGAGGTGTCTGTGGTATTAATTGTAAGGTCTGAAACAAACTCAGTCTTACCTGTTGCAACATCTGCTCCCTTGGCGTATGTAATTGTATTACCGCCGTAGGCCTGTAATCCTTCTAGTAAGGATACTGCCGAATTGTTGTCTGCGGCTAATCTCCAGTTTCCAAGTGGGCTTGTTTTATCTGAGGCAAGTGCACCGATAACAGCTATACTTTGTCCTTTTTTGGCCAGTGGTAAAACCTTGTTTTGGTTTTTTAATAAAACAATAGATTTTTTGGCAAGATCTAGCACACTGCTTTGATTTGTTTCACTACCAATAACGGTAGCTTCACGAGTTTCATCACAATATTTGTAAGGATCATCAAAAAGACCTAACTCAAATTTAACTTTAAGAATTCTTCTTGCAGCATCATTAATAAGTGCTGGATCTACTTTTCCTTCTTTTACGAGTGATGCCAATTCATTGACATACAAATGAGATTCCATATCCATATCTGAGCCTGCATTTATTGCTAATTCTGCTGCGTGATTGTCATCCTTAGCGTATCCATGGGCAATCATTTCTGACATAGAGCCCCAATCTGAAACAACAAAACCATCAAAATTCCAATTTTCTTTTAGTACCGTGCGCTGCAGATAAGCGTCACCGGTTGCAGGAATTCCGTTTAAATCATTAAAAGAATTCATGAATGTTTTTACACCAGCATCTTTGGCTGCCTTGAAGGGCGGAAAAATAATATTGTTTAATGTAAAAGTACCAACATCTGCAGTATTGTAATCTCTTCCTGCTTCAACAAAACCGTAGGCTGCAAAATGTTTTGCACAGGCAGCTATAGTTGATGGGCTTGATAAATCTGATCCTTGAAAACCAGACACTCTTGCATTTGCAATTTTACTACCTAAATAAGGATCTTCACCAGCACCCTCCATCACTCTTCCCCATCTAGCATCACGAGAGATGTCTACCATAGGAGCAAATGTCCAGTTAATTCCTGCAGCAGAAGCCTCTAGTGCTGCTACTTGTGCAGACTTTTTTATGGCCTCTAAATCCCAACTAGCTGCTTCAGCCAGTGGTATTGGGCTTATTGTTTTATATCCATGAATAACATCAAAACCAATAATAAGGGGTATGCCTAGTCTAGATTCTTCGACAGCAATTTTTTGAACTGCTCTAACGTCCTTAACTCCTCTTACATTAAGCATAGAACCAACCCAACCTTTTTTCAGGTTTTCCATTTTAGTGGCAGCTTTACCTTCTTTAGGAGCGGGACCCGTGAAATCCCAAAAACCACTATACTGGTTCATTTGACCTATTTTTTCTTCTATGGTCATTTGATCTAATAGCCTTGCTACTTTTTGATCTATAGAAAGTGTTTCGCTTTGCAAAACATTGGTTTTAAAACTAAGCAAATCTATTTCTTGTTGCTTACAAGAAAATAATTGTAAAACCGCAAAAAAAAATAATATGCGAAAGGCGTTTGGTTTCATGTTTATTGGTAAACTCTTATATAATCTACTTCCATGGTTGAGGCTACAAAATTTGGATCAACTTCACCTCCAAAGTCACCACCCATAGCAACATTCATTATTAGGAAAAAGTCTTTGTTAAAGGGAACAGCTGCGCTGTTTGGAAATACGTAAAACACGTTACCATTTACAGCAAAACGAATATCTGCTTCACTCCAAGTAACTTCATAAGTATTAAAATTATCTGACACACCTGGTATTATAGTAGAGCTACCAATTGCATCACCACCAGAGTTTCCAGGGAAATGCAAGGTAGATTTTATACGATCTTGTTCAATTCCGCGATGTTCCATAATGTCAATCTCACCAGCACCTGGCCAAGGATTGGTTGGTAGATCTGCGCCAAGCATCCAAATAGCTGGCCATGTACCACCACCTGTTGGAAGTTTGGCTCTTATTTCAACACGACCGTATTGAAATTCAAAATTATCTTGACTTCTAATACGACCAGAGGTGTACTGAGCACCAGACAATTGTTCTGCTTTTGCTGTAATTACTAAATTACCGTTTTCTACCTTAATATTTTCTGGACGATCTGTATAGTATTGTAATTCGTTGTTACCCCATCCGCCACCGGCACCAAGGTCAAATTTCCAGTTTCCAGAACATACAGGACCGTCTGTATCAAACTCATCTGCCCAAACTAGTACATCAAAATTACCAGAACCAGTATCACCAGTTATGCTTGTTTCACAACCATCATCACCACCACCTCCAGCGCCGCCAGAACCATCTTGAGGAACAAAAGTGTGATACCAAGCTAATTCATCTCCTGGTGGATCAAAAGGATCTTGAATACCACGAACTATTAACTTATCACTGCTTAACTCTAAAATAGTGTAAGACATTGCACCAGACCAGTATGACAACATGCTATTGGTTACAACCAATTCTTGAACACCATTAGTATCTATGATAGAAAATGTTGTGTTTGTTGCTATTTGAGAATTAATATCTCTACACTCATCAGCAAACTCACCAGGGGTAGCATCAGGGAAAAATCTTTTCACTTCTGCCCAATTTATAAACGAAGCTTCCGTAGTTTCAAGGTTATAAGTTAAATCTGTATTGAACGTTAATACATCATCATACAAACAAGGGTTTAATTGATTAGGAGCAGCAGAAAAATAATTAGGAAAATCCTCTAATGGATCTCCTACACCAAAATGACCAGCATTTGATGAATCCCAAACCCAATTTTTAGAACCATCACCAGCAAGCATCTGCAAAATTTCAGGATCAATAAATACATCAACATCTAAATCTAGAGTTACTACAATACTACTGGAAACACCCGCTCTACCAAACGCAATAACTTGCACCTGTTGTTGGTATTCTCCAGGAGTAGTATACCTGTTTTTTGCTTCAAGGCCATTTCCAACAACAACTGGTTGCGCTCCTTCAGAAAAAACAACATGAAAATTAATAGCATTTTCTGCTGTTGGTATTAAAACAACATTACCAGAGTTGTCATCAGCAATACTAATATCAACTTGCAAATTTGTAGGTGTAACGATATCACCAAATTCAAAATCATCTTCTTGGCAACCTAAAACAACTGTTAGTAATAGAAAACCTATTATATATATATATTTCATCTTCGCGATTTTTTTTTTAATTTATTAATTCAATATCATCAAAATAGTAGGTTGATCCATCTCCTGCAAGATCTACAACAAATTCAAAGAATATTACAATTCTATTATAATCAAAAGCTGGATCAATTAGTGTTTCAAAATCAAACACTAATGTTTCCCATGTGTTTTCTACTGTTGTGTTTACATCTACAAAGATTTGTCCACCAGTTGTTTGGTTTTCGATAGCCAAACGAACAGGTATGTTGGCCTTTGGAGACCATGTTGTTACAGCTATTTTTCCGGTTTGAGAAAAATCAACAGCAGTATCAACATCTACAAAAGTACCTGCATAAAAGACAGAACCTTCTGTTTTGATAGTTTGCATAACGGTGTTACTTGTGTTTTCTCCGCTCATGTCAGGATTCATCTCAATGGTGGAGTCTGCACCCTCAAACCCAAGAAAGGTGTATGAATCTGCAGGAAGTTCAAAGTCTATAGGTAGTGAAATTCCATCTCCATCGTCTATCCCGTCAGACTGCTCTATATCGTCAAAATAAAACGTAGTTCCTGTACCAGGATTCCCAAAATCAAAGAAAATAACAAGTTTTGAATACTCTTGGTCTGTAAATCCTGTAAAATCAAAATTTAACTCCTCCCAAGTGTTTGCACTAGTTGTAGTAGCATCTATCTCTGCAGAGATGTTTGGATCTGTACCATTTTCTAATTTAAGCTTTACGGTAAGCCCCGCTGCAGGTGACCAAGTTTTTATGGTAATACCTTGAAATTCTGTAAAATCTATTGGTGATCCAAGTTCAAGAACACCTCCAGCAAATACCTCTGCTCCTGGCTCTTTAAAAAACTCAGCTACAGTTGCACTAGTGTTAATACCTGATGGATCAGGATTGGATATTAAAGAAGTGATAGCGCCACCAAAACTTGATGAAGCTGAGGCGTAATCAATAGTTTGAGATTCAAAATCTATAGGAAGTGTAATAGGGTTTTCTATTACAACTTGTGTTGTACTTTCTATAGTTGCATTTCCACCTGCCATTGCAACAACACGAACATCAAAAGTTCCTGTGCTTGAATAAGTATAAGGTACAGATTCTCCTTGCATAAATGCAATAGGATCCTGGTTTGGATCTTCACCAAAAGTAACGTCAAAACCTGTAGCCAAATCTGCAGTTGCAGAAACTGTAATTGAAAAAGCATCTCCAGAGACACCTGTTATTGTTACCAATAGATTTTCTGGCGGTAAAAATGAAACAACTACCTCTTGAGTGATAGAAGCAGTTTCACCACTTAGGTTAGTTGCTGTTAAGGTTGCTGTGTAAACACCTTCTTGATAGGTGTGAGTAAAAAATTCTCCCGGAGTTACCATAGCTGTCTCACTATTATCACCAAAATCTATGGTATACTGTGCTACACTCTCGCCACTAGGAGTAAGGGTCACTAAACCTGTGTTATCTTGTGTTATTTGAACTAACAAAGAAAGATTTGATGGTACTGCGATACCATCTGTAAATGCTGTATCCCTATCCTCTTGTGTGCATGATAGTACAACAATTAAAAACAATGCACTTAGGAGAAAGGGATATATTTTAGATATTTTCATAATCATTTTATTTTTTAGTATCCTTGGTTTTGTAACCATCTGTTACCTGCCAATTGTATTTCAACTAGAGGAATAGGAAATAATTCATTTTTACCTGCGGTGAAGCCTTCAATTTCTTGAGCAGCTCTACCCGTTCGAACCAAATCAAAGAAGTGGTGACCTTCACCTACTAATTCTAATCTACGCTCATTGTATATTGCTTGAGTTAATGCAGATCCAGATGCGTTTACATCACTCAAGGTTGTTCTTTCTCTTACTCTATTTAAGTATTGGCGAGCTAACTCATCATTACCATCACCCTGGTTGTGCGCCTCTGCACCCATTAATAAAACATCTGCAAAACGTATAGCTCTATAATTGCCTGGGTTTGTTAGGTTTTGATCACCAATGTTAGTATCTCCTACTCTAGGGATATACTTACGGTTAAAATAACCTGTGTGCTCAAATCCTTCTGTAAAAGTGACCCCTGCTCCGCCGTTGAAATCTGAATTTGCTGCTGCAAATGCAACAATATCTAGTATAGCAAATTCTCTACGAGCATCATCTTGGTCAAAAGCATCAAAAACCTCCTGAGTTGGAACATTGAAACTAAATCCAGACTCAAACAATGGACCATTAAAATTACGAGGACCATTAAAACCAATTGCTACATTACCCTCACTACATTGCAAGCAACCAAAACCAGCACCTTCAACATCTGTGTATTGTATTTCAAATACCGATTCTACGTTGTTTTCATTATCATTTTCAAATAATGTACTGTAATCTGCTACCAAATCATATACACCACTATTGATAACATCATCCAAAACTGGAGCGGCTAGAGAATATTTGCTTTGATATAAGTACACTTTACCTAGTAATGCTTGAGCAGCTCCTTTAGTTACTCTACCTGTTTGTGTTTGAGTAAGTGGTAAATTATCTGCTGCGAAAATTAAATCAAGCTCAATTTGAGCATATACTTCTGCCGCTGGTGTTCTGTCAATTGTGTTTTGATCACCAAATAAAAGTCTTTGATCTACAGCCAAAGGAACATCTCCAAAGAATTTAACTAACTCAAAATAATAGTAGGCTCTTAAAAAAGTTGCTTGACCTAAAACATTTGCTTTGTTTGGAAAATCAATCTTGTCTTTAAATTCCAAAATGTAATTGGCTCGATTAACACCTCCATACATCCAATTCCAAATATCACGTAATTGATCATTAATAGGAGTATGTATCATATCATCAATTTCTTGAATTCCTGGTACATCTGTTGCACTCTCTCCACCAGCTAGGGTGTTATCTGAGGCAATTTCTCCAAGCATAACATTAAGATAGCTTGATTGTAACAAATCATAGGCGCCAATCAGGGCGTTTTGATAGTCTTCTTCTGTATTAAAAAAGTTTTCTGAGTTCTCGTCTTCAGAGTTAACATTAACAAAATCATCGCTACAGGAAAGTAGTAATGTAGATGCTAATCCAAAAAACAATAGTGCTTTATATGTATATCTCATTATATTCATAGCGTTAAAATTTTAGTTGTAAACCAAATAAATATGTTTTAGGCGTTGGGTAGAAACCATAGTCAATACCTCCACCAATAGGCTGTCCTGTTGACCCTGTTGGATCATACCCGGTGTATTTCGTGAGTGTTACTAAGTTACTGGCAGAAACATAGAAACGTAATTCATTGATTTTATACCCCTCTAAAAAGGTGTCAGATAAAGTATACCCTATCTGTAAATTTTGAAGTCTCACAAAAGAACCATCTTCTACAAAAAAGTCAGAAAACTGATTGTTTTGAGTAGCCCCCGTAGTTACTCTTGGCGTATCATTACTTGTACCTGGGCCGGTCCATCTATCTAAGTAAATTGTAGATCTGTTGGTTAAAGGCTGAAAACGCTCGTAATTACGTACAATCTCATTTCCTACAGATGAGAACACATAGGCAAGAAAATCAAAGTTCTTGTAGGTGAATCCAAAGTTTAAACCAAACGTTGCATCTGCGATAGGATCTCCAAGGTATGTTTTATCTTCATTTGTGATAACACCATCCCCGTTGGTATCTCTAAATCTTATGTCACCAGGTTGGGCATTGCTTTGAGAAGCATGGGCATCAATTTCTCCTTGATTTTGAAAAATACCATCTGTTTGATATCCTCTAAAGTATCCAATTGGCAAACCGGCTTCCATTCTTGCTGGTGCTTCTTGACCAACACCAAATGAACCTCCTCCTAGAAAACTAGCATCACCGTTTACCTCTAAAACCTAAAAAATGAAGTTTTAGAGG
>CAJXUG010000095.1:0-7815 GCA_913060785.1 uncultured Flavobacteriaceae bacterium
GATTTCTGCCTGTCTCGTGGGCTCGGAGATGTGTATAAGAGACAGGTTTATAGGTAATGTTTCTCATGAACTTAAAACCCCTCTGTTTACCGTACAGGGATATATTTTAACTCTTCTAGATGGCGCCTACAAAGACAAGGCGGTACGTAAAAAATATTTAAAGAGAGCCAACAAAGGAGTAGAGCGATTACTGTATATTATCAAAGACCTTGATATGATTACTCAGCTAGAAGTTGGAGGCCTTACCCTGGAAAAAGAAAACTTTAATATCATCAAGCTTGTCAAAAACGTATTTGACTTGTCAGAAATGAAGGCCACTAAGAAAAATATTTCTCTGGTGTTTGACAAACACTATAAAGAGAGTATTAAAGTCTATGGCGACCAAGAGCGCATACAACAAGTGCTCTCCAATTTAATAGTTAACTCTATAAAGTATGGAAAAAACGATGGTACAACAGAAATCAGTGTAGAGCATCTTGTTAAAGACAAAGTAATTATTAGAGTTACAGACAATGGCGAAGGTATTGACAAGGAGCACTTACCTAGACTTTTTGAGCGTTTTTACAGGGTAGATAAAAGTGGCTCAAGAAAAGAGGGTGGTAGTGGTCTGGGGCTTTCTATAGTCAAGCACATTATAGATGCGCATCATGAAAATATATATGTAGAGAGCCAACACGGTATTGGCTCTGAGTTTTCCTTTACAATGCAGCTAAGCAATTAAGACCTAAAATTGTTTTGCGCAAAAGGGTAAAACAAAAGTATTAATAATTGCCACTGGGGGATATTTCCTTAATTTTGCCAAAAACTAAAATTTTGGGAAGTAAAAACAAATTAAAACGATTTAGAGAGAACGATACTTTCTCTAATGTTGTACAACCCTCTAGGGCAGAGGCCGAGTCTGACGGGCTGCTTTTAAAGGGAAATTGGAACAAAGATTTTTTTAAAAATGACAATCCCATTGTCTTAGAATTGGGTTGTGGTAAAGGAGAGTATACTATCAATCTTGCCAAAATGTATCCTAACAAAAACTTTTTAGGGGTAGATATTAAGGGTGCTCGTTTTTGGAGAGGCGCCAAAACCGCCCTCGATGAGGGGTTGGATAATGTGGGTTTTTTAAGAACTCAAATAGAGCTTATTGACGGGCTTTTTGACCAAAACGAAGTAGACGAAATTTGGATAACTTTTCCAGATCCACAAATAAAATACAAACGTACCAAGCATAGATTAACCAATGAAGATTTTTTAAATAAGTATAAGAAAATTCTAAAACCAAAAGGGATCATGCATCTCAAAACAGATAGCGAGTACATGCACGGCTATACCCTAGGTCTTTTGCAAGGTTTAAGGCTCCCAATAGAATTTGCCCACCATGATGTCTATGGTATTGGAGATCATGCTCCACAGCAGGTTGTTGGTATTCAGACATTTTATGAGCGTCAATATCTTGAAGTGGGTAAAAAAATCACCTACATACGCTTTGGTTTCTCTTCTTAAAAAATACCGTATCTTCACGTAGTACAAATGACACTACTTTTCAACTTTATTATTGGTTTTTCCGCAGCTTTTATTGGAGTAATCCCTCCTGGACTTATCAATATGTCTGCCGCTAAAATAAGTATGAAAGAAGGCAGAAGAAATGCAACACTTTTCTCTTTAGGTGTGTGTGTTACTGTAATGCTTCAAACCTACATTGCGCTACTATTTGCAAGATATCTAGAAAAAAATCCAGATGTTATTGCTTCTCTAGAACAAGTTGCACTTGGAATTTTCATTTGTATAACCATTTACTTTCTTTTTATTGCTAAAGATACCCGTAGAGCGATCCCTGACAACTTGGTTAGAAAATCTAAAAAGAAACGTTTTTTCGGGGGCATATTTATTGCCTCACTTAATGTTTTGCCGCTCCCATATTGGGTATATGTTAGTGTTACTTTTTCTGCTTTTGGGTGGTTTTCTTTTGACACCCCAGAATTACTAACTACTGTTTTGGCCTCTGGCTTAGGTACTTTTGTTATGTTAAGATTGTATGTTCATTTTTTTAAACGAAAAGACACTTCTAGAAATACGCCACTAAAGGTAAATATGAATTTTATTATTGGTGCTGTCACAGCTTTAATCTCTTTAATTACTGCTTTTAAAATCTTTAAAGATTTATAGCCATGGAACAACTTTCTTTTTTTCAAAGAGTTTATAAAGTTGTGCTTCAAATACCTTATGCAAAGGTTACCAGCTATGGGGCTATCGCAAATTATCTGGGCAGCAAGGGCAGTGCTAGAATGGTAGGATGGGCTATGAACGCTAGTAAAAAGGATGAAATTCCAGCCCATCGTGTGGTTAATAAAAAAGGTTTGCTCACTGGAAAACATCATTTTCAAGGCACTAGTTTAATGCAGCAATTGTTAGAATCAGAGGGGATTCAAGTAGTAGATTTTCAGATTCAAAACCTAGAGACTCATTTTTGGGACCCTCAACAAGAATTACCTCCAGAGAACTAACCTAGTCAAAGCAACTTTAACTAAAAAGACCAGCATTATCATTGAAATCATTTCAATGTGGAGCTGTATTTTCTTAAGTTTTACAATTATCTTTGTACTTTAGAATCTATCTAAATACCGAAAAAGAGTAATGATGAAATTTAATAAAAGTGACATCCTTCTAGCCCTTGAAACTATTACTATAGCCGGGGAGGGTGAGAATATGGTAGCCAGCGGCGCTGTTACTAACGTAATGACATTTGCAGATGAGGTTGTTGTAGACATTACTATGGCTACCCCAGCACTGCACATAAAAAAACGTGCAGAAGCAGATATTATAAAAACCATACAAGAAAAGGTTTCTTTAGAGGCAAAAGTGCAAGTTAATATTACCGTACAAGCTCCTGCAAAACCCTCCAATCCAAACCTTATTAAAGGGAAACCTATTGCTGGAATAAAAAACATAATAGCCATTGCCTCTGGTAAAGGTGGTGTGGGAAAATCTACAGTAACGGCAAACCTTGCAATTACACTTTCAAAAATGGGATTTAAAGTAGGGGTATTGGATGCAGATATCTATGGTCCTTCTATTCCAATAATGTTTGACCTGGCCAATGAAAGACCACTTTCTGTGAACGTTGACGGAAAAAGCAAAATGAAACCTGTAGAGAATTATGGAGTAAAGGTTTTGTCTATAGGGTTTTTTACCAAACCAGACCAGGCCGTTATATGGAGAGGTCCTATGGCTTCTAAGGCCTTAAACCAATTAATATTTGATGCAGCCTGGGGAGAGCTTGATTTTATGCTACTGGATTTACCTCCAGGGACGGGAGATATTCATTTAAGTATCATGCAGTCTTTGCCTATTACAGGGGCTGTAGTGGTGAGTACACCACAAACAGTAGCCTTGGCAGATGCCAAAAAAGGTGTAGCCATGTTCCAACAAGAGAGCATTGATGTGCCTGTTCTGGGTATTATAGAAAATATGGCTTATTTTACACCTGCAGAATTACCTGATAACAAGTACTATATATTTGGCAAACAAGGTGCAAAGCATTTGGCAGAAGATTCAAAAATTCCCTTTCTAGGAGAGCTGCCTTTGATACAGAGTATAAGAGAGGCCGGAGATGCAGGTCACCCAGTGGCGCTTCAAGACGGAACTGCCATTGAAGAGATTTTCATTGATATTACAAAAAATGTGGTGCGTGAAACTGTGAAGAGAAACAAAACATTACCAGCAACTCAGGCAATTCAAATAACCACAATGGCAGGGTGTAGCGCCGTAAAATAAGAGTATGGAACAACAACAACTAGTAGAGAAAGTAGAGATTGCATTGGATGAAATTCGTCCATTTCTGCAAAGCGATGGCGGTGACATTAAACTTTTAGGCATTGAAGATGGCACCACTGTTAAAGTGCAATTACAAGGTGCTTGTGTGGGGTGCAGTGTCAACCAAATGACCTTAAAAAGTGGCGTTGAAATGACCATTAAAAAACATGCTCCACAAATTCTAGAAGTGATTAATGTAGAACCTTAAAGGATGATTTGTTTCATCTCTTTAGATAACAATAAGCGTTAGTTTTACTAGCAAAATAGCGATTAATTTACATGATAAAGACAGACATATTAATAATAGGCGCAGGCCCTACAGGGCTCTTCACTGTTTTTGAGGCAGGGTTGTTGAAATTAAAATGCCATCTTATAGATGCTCTGCCCCAGCCAGGGGGTCAATGCAGTGAAATTTATCCAAAAAAACCCATTTATGATATTCCGGCTTTTCCTGAAATATTAGCGGGAGATTTGGTTGATAATTTAATGAAGCAGATTCAGCCTTTTCAGCCAGGGTTTACCCTTGGAGAAAGAGCTCAAAGCATACAAACTCAAGATGATGGCACCTTTATAGTAACTACCAATAAAGGTACAAAGCACCATGCCCCTATTGTTGCTATAGCAGGAGGATTAGGGAGTTTTGAGCCAAGAAAACCACCTATTCCAAACATAGCAGACTTTGAAGATAAAGGGGTGGAGTATATCATTAGAGATCCAGAATTGTACAGAGATAAAGATGTTGTCATTGCTGGTGGTGGAGATTCTGCCCTAGATTGGAGTATCTTTTTAACAGATGTTGCCTCAAGTGTTACCTTGGTCCATAGACGCAATGAATTTCGTGGCGCATTAGATTCTGTGGAGAAAGTACAAGCATTAAAAAACCAAGCCAAAATACAACTTATCACCCCTAGTGAGGTAGTTGGTATAGTAGGAGAAAAGAAGCTCACCGGTGTTTCCATTAAGCACGCAGATGGTGTCTTTGAAAAACCCTGTGATCATTTCATTCCGCTGTTTGGACTTGCACCTAAGTTGGGCCCTATTGCAGATTGGGGTCTAGAGATAGAGAAAAATGCAATTAAAGTTGATAACACGCTAGATTACCAAACAAACATCCCGGGTATATATGCCATTGGTGATGTAAATACCTATCCCGGAAAGTTAAAACTAATTTTATGTGGTTTTCATGAGGCTACTTTAATGTGTCAAAGCGCCTACAAGCGTATTTTTCCTGACAAAAGACATGTAATGAAATACACCACTGTTGGTGGTGTAGAAGGCTTTGACGGCAGTAAGAAACAAGCTCCAAAAGCTGTTGTAAAAGCAATTAATTAAGCGTAAAGATGGAAGACAAGGATGTTTTAATTCATATCACAGATAGAGACGGGGTTTCTCATCAAGTGAATGCCCCTACAGATATGAACATGAATCTTATGGAGGTTATAAGACTTTATGAGCTTGCCCCGGAGGGTACTCTTGGCGTTTGTGGAGGGATGGCCATGTGCGCCTCATGCCAATGCTACATAGATTCAGACCATCAGCTACCACAAATCAGTGATGACGAAAGCGCTATGCTTGGCGAAGCTTTCCATGTTTTAGATTCAAGCAGGCTTAGTTGTCAAATCCCTATAGACGGCTCCTTGAGCGGCCTTAAACTAACTATGGCCCCACAGGAGTAATACTCTTTATGAAAATAGTCAAATAATAAAAAGCCACTATCTAGATAGTGGCTTTTTATTATTTATAGTAAATCTTGAAGTCTTTATTTAAAGGCATTAAGTCCTGTAATATCCAGTCCTGTAATTAAAAGATGAATATCATGAGTTCCTTCATAGGTTACTACACTTTCAAGGTTCATCATATGTCTCATAATTGGATACTCACCAGTAATACCCATACCTCCTAGCATTTGTCTTGCATCTCGTGCAATTTTAAGTGCCATGTCTACATTGTTACGCTTGGCCATAGAAATTTGCGCAGACGTAGCTTTGTTTTCGTTTTTTAGTTGTCCAAGACGCAGGCAAAGCAATTGTGCTTTGGTGATTTCAGTAATCATTTCTGCTAGCTTTTTTTGTTGTAATTGGAATCCTCCAATTGGTCTTCCAAACTGTACGCGTTCTTTAGAGTAACGCAGGGCGGTATCATAACAGTCCATAGCGGCGCCAATTACACCCCATGCAATTCCATAACGGGCAGAATCAAGACACCCAAGAGGGGCTCCTAATCCAGATTTGTTTGGTAATAAGTTTTCTTTAGGAACTTTTACATCCTGAAATATTAATTCTCCAGTTGCACTGGCTCTTAATGACCATTTGTTGTGCGTCTCTGGTGTTGAGAACCCTTCCATGTCTCTCTCTACAATAAGACCATGTATGCGTCCTTCTTCATTTTTTGCCCATACAACGGCAACATCACAAAACGGAGAGTTTGAAATCCAAAGCTTTGCTCCATTTAAAAGATAATGGTCACCCATATCTTTATAGTTGGTTGTCATGCCACTTGGGTTAGATCCATGATCTGGCTCGGTTAAACCAAAAGATCCCATCCATTCTCCAGAGGCTAATTTTGGCAGGTATTTATTGCGCTGCTCTTCATTTCCATATTTCCATATAGGGTACATCACCAGTGATGACTGTACAGATGCTGTAGAACGTACACCGCTATCACCACGCTCAATTTCTTGCATGATTAAACCGTATGATATTTGATCTAAGCCTGCGCCACCGTAAGCTTCTGGAATATAAGGTCCAAAAGCACCAATTTCTGCCAGTCCAGGAATAATAGATTTAGGAAAAACAGCATCTTGTGCTGCTTTCTCAATAATAGGAGAAACATCTCGCTTTACCCAAGCTCGTGCAGCATCACGTATTAGTTTGTGCTCTTCTGTAAGTAAATCATCAATGTTATAATAATCTGGAGCTTCAAATAAATCAGGTCTCATAATCTTGTTTTTAATTGTTTTGTAAATATAAATACCGCTTTTTTAGTTTCCTACATTTTAACATAAAAATCACGAACTAAATTTTTATACTCCTGTGTGTAATTGTGTCTTGAAATTTCTATGGTAAGCTCCTGGGTTTTTGGTTTGCTCTGGCGGGTTGAAAACGCTAACAAACACCGTTTTATCTTAGATGTTTTTGTGCCCCGAATAGTACATATTTTTGAGAGAAATAGCTTGTTTTGTGCTGCAATTTCAATAAAAGAGGCAACTTCTGTTTGGGGTAATATGGTACAAAAAACACCATTTTGGCTAAGCAAGTGAGCGGCGCACACTACAAGATGTGTAAAGGGTAGGGTATCTGTAAATCTTGCTACGGCTCTTTCTTGACTTGTGTTTTGTGTTTGAGCATCAATGCTTTTAGGAGCCTTAAAAAAAGGAGGGTTACTCACAATTAAATCATACTTGTGCTCCATTTCACTTGCAAATTCTTGCACAGAGCCGTGGTAACAAAACAAACGATCTGCCCAGTCAGAGTATTCAAAGTTGTGGGTGCATTGTTGGTGAGCGTGATCATCAATTTCTATAGCGTCAATGGTATTTGCCGAAGACCTTTGGGCTAATTGTAGTGCTATAACTCCAGTTCCAGCGCCAATATCTAGTATGGATTGCGGCTCATGCTCAATAGAGCTCCAGGCGCCAAGCAAGACTCCATCTGTGCCAATTTTCATGGCGCATAGATCTTGATGTACCTTAAATTTTTTGAATTGGAACGGCTGTTGAGACATTACAGGTAAAGTTCGATAAGCCCCTGAGGAACATCCAGTCCTAGAATCTTATTCTCGCGGTCCACCAGTTTAATGAAAAGATCATTAATAGGAATCAAAATTTCTTTGTCTTGATTTTCAATAACAAATAAATGCTGCGCTGTTTTATCATTTACCCCTACTAAAACACCAACATCTCCAAAGCGGATGTCTGTTACCTTAAAACCTATTATTTCATGGTAATAAAACTTGGTGCCTTCCAGAGCTGTCTCTTATACACATCTCCGAGCCCACGAGACAGGCAGAAAT
>CAJXUG010000096.1:0-7811 GCA_913060785.1 uncultured Flavobacteriaceae bacterium
ACGAGATTTCTGCCTGTCTCGTGGGCTCGGAGATGTGTATAAGAGACAGCCAGCATCTGTAGCGGTGATATCAAGTAAAGATGAGGCGCTTGGAGAGGCTGTTCCTATCCCAACTTGAGAGAAGGAAATGGTTGTAACAAGCAGAAATAGTAGGTAGGTTATTTTTTTCATGGGGTGCATTTTAATTAGAATTTTTTTACTAATTCTTATAAAACCGCAAATTAGAAACATGTGGTTTTTCCTACAAAAATAAGCATTACACTCTAAAAACAAAAAAATAAAGGCACTTAAATCCTGTTATGCAAGTAATAAAATGTATTATAGCCTTAAATATTAAGATCATAAAACCATGTATTAACATTTTCTTAATAACTCCGCACAACTTATTTTATCTCTTGCAATGTTTTATTTTACATTTGTTGAAACAAAAACAAAACAGCCATGCCAACACTAAAGATTTTTGCCTGTAAACAAAGCCAAGCACTTGCCAAAGATATTGCCAAATCCTTTGGGGTTCCTTTAGGAAATATCATTACCTCAACCTATAGTGATGGAGAGTTTCAGCCAAGTTTTGAGGAGTCTGTGCGTGGATGCCGCGTGTTTTTAATTGGCTCAACACACCCAAGTAGTGACAACCTTATGGAGCTACTGCTAATGTGTGATGCGGCAAAACGCGCAAGTGCCAGACACATTACTGCTGTAATACCTTATTTTGGTTGGGCAAGACAAGACAGAAAAGACAAGCCTCGTGTACCCATAGCTGCAAAACTCATCGCAAAAATGTTAGAAACTGCAGGAGCCACCCGTATTATCACCATGGATTTACACGCAGACCAAATACAAGGGTTTTTCGAAAAACCAGTAGATCATCTATACGCATCTACTATTTTCTTACCGTATTTAAAAAGCTTACAGCTTGACAATTTAACCATTGCGTCACCAGATATGGGAGGTAGTAAAAGAGCCTACGCCTACTCAAAGGCCCTTTCTAGTGATGTAGTAATTTGCTACAAACAACGCGAAAAAGCAAACGTTATTAGCCACATGGAGCTAATTGGAGACGTAAAAGGTAAAAACGTAGTCTTGGTAGATGACATGGTAGATACCGCAGGAACCCTTACCAAAGCTGCAGATTTAATGATAGAACGTGGCGCCCTAAGCGTTCGTGCTATTTGCACCCACCCTATTATGTCTGGAAGCGCCTTTGAGCGTCTTGAAAACTCAAAACTACAGGAGCTTATTGTTACAGACTCTATCCCTCTTGGTCAAGAAAGTCCGAAACTTAAAGTACTTACCTGCGCCACTTTATTTGCAGATGTCATGAAAAGCGTGCATGAAAATGAGTCTATAAGTTCTAAGTTCTTGATGTAACTAGAGAACCAATATTTAGGGTATTGAAACCTTAAACCCAGCAAAGCACACCAATTTTAAGTCTTTGTGTCAAAATTGTGCCCAAGAGCAACTACTTTACAATATAAAATTTTATCTTTGCAGCCCGAAAATTCGGGAAAACAACATATTATAAATTAAAATTTCAAAATGAAATCAATTACAATCAACGGATCAAAAAGAGAAGTCGTAGGCAAAAAAGCAACTGCAGCCTTACGTAATGCTGGTATGGTTCCTTGCGTAGTATACGGAGGAGACGAGCCAATTCACTTTCAATCACCAGAGCTTTCCTTCAATAAACTAGTATACACACCAGATGTGCATACTGTAGTAATTGAGTTAGACGGTGTTAAAGTGAATGCAATTTTACAAGACATCCAATTTCACCCAGTAACCGACAGAATATTACACATAGACTTCTATCAAATATTTGATGACAAAGAAGTAATGATGGAAATTCCTGTACGTGTTTCAGGAAGTTCTCGTGGAGTTAAAAATGGTGGTGTACTTCGTATTGTTACACGTAAGTTACGTGTTAAGGCAATACCAAAAAACCTTCCAGACTTTATCAACGCAGATATTACAGAGATGAAAATTGGCGCAAAAATGTATATCACTGCTGTAAAAGAAGATACATTCTCAATACTTCATACAGACAACACTGTAATTTGCCAGATTAGAACATCTAGAACAGCTGTTGAAGATGAAGAAACAGAAGATGAAGAAGGTGCAGAAGATGCAGAAGGGGCAGATACTCCTGAGGCAGCCGCTGCTGAATAAGCATAACAAAGTTAATTATATACAAAGCATTCCGTTAATTCGGGATGCTTTTTTTATTTTTACAAAACCAACACAAAACAATGCTTTCATTTGTTAGAAAATTGTTGGGTCTTCAAAACCCAGCAGCAAACAACGTATCTTTAGAGATAGAGAAACAAACAGCCGTACAAACACAAACACCTGCTACAAAGAATAGGAGCTTGGATATGAAAAAATTTTTAATCGCTGGCCTGGGAAATATTGGCCCTGCCTACAAAAATACACGCCATAACATTGGCTTTAGAATCCTTGATGCCCTGGCAAAACAAGCAGATCTTAGCTGGGAAACCGTAAAACTTGGAGACATCACTACCCATAAAAAAAAGGGCCGCACCCTTATACTACTTAAACCAAGCACTTTCATGAATCTAAGTGGCAAGGCAGTTAAATACTGGATGGAGAAAGAAAATATACCCCTTGAAAACCTGCTGGTAGTAACCGATGACCTCAACCTACCCTTTGGAACCTTTAGAATAAAAGGCAAAGGAAGTAGCGGAGGCCATAATGGTCTTAAAGATATCCAAGAGATGCTTAGCAGTGGAAAATATCCTCGTTTTAGATTTGGTATAAGTGATGCCTTCTCTAAGGGCAAACAAGTAGATTATGTTCTCGGTGAGTGGACCCCGCAAGAGGAGTCTCTCCTTATTACCCAAATCCCAAAGAGCATTGAAGCTATAGAATCTTTTGCCCTAGCTGGGCTAGACAATACCATGAATACCTTTAACGGATAATACTCGATGGAGCAACTCACAACAACCGCTGATTTTAAAAGCAATACCCAAAGCGTGATCACTATTGGCACCTTTGATGGTGTTCATGTTGGCCATCGCGCAATTATGCAGCGCCTGGTTGCCGCAGCAAAAGAGCAGGGGCTCGTATCTGCGGTGCTTACTTTTTTCCCTCACCCAAGGATGGTTTTGCAAAAAAACAGCGATATCAAGCTTATAAATACCCTTCCAGAGAAAAAACAACTTCTAGAAGATATTGGCCTAGATTATTTTGTAGTAGAGCCCTTTACCTATGAGTTTTCGAGACTCTCTGCCCTTGAATATGTAAGGGATATTTTGGTGACACAGCTCAAGGCTAAAAAAATTATTATCGGCTATGACCACCGCTTTGGAAGAAACAGAAATGCAGATATCCAAGACCTTAAAAAATACGGAGAACAATTTGGCTTTGAGGTAGAAGAAATAAGCGCCCAACAACTAGATGAGGTGTCTGTAAGTTCTACCAAAATTAGAAAAGCCCTGGCCCAGGGAGATATCCAAACCGCAAATACATACCTGGGCTATGCCTTTACCATACAAGGCGTCGTTACTAAAGGAAAAGCCCTTGGAAGAACCATTGGCTACCCTACCGCCAATTTGCATGTGCCACAAACCTATAAGCTTATACCCAAAAATGGAGTATACGTGGTAAAGGCCCTAGTAAACAACACCCTAACCTACGGCATCACAAGCATAGGAACCAACCCTACCGTAGGAGGAACGGCAAAGAGTATAGAAACATTTTTTCTAGACACAAACGCAGATCTCTACGGCAAAGAGCTACAACTACAGTTTTTGCAGCACATACGGGAGGAGGCAACTTTTAAAGACTTAGAAAGCTTAAAACAAGCCATCCAAAAAGACGAAGCCTTTGCACGAGACTATATACAACCCCTTGCATAAGCTCCTTTTTAAACATATTGACAATTCTGGGCTTGTACTCTTTAGAGTAGTATTTGGGTTTCTTATTGCCCTCGAGGGCTTTGGAGCCATTGCAACAGGTTGGGTAAAAAAAACCCTTATAGACCCGCAGTTTACATTCAACTTTATTGGTTTTGAGTTCCTACAACCCCTGGAGGGTAACGGGATGTATTTCTACTTTATGTGTTTGGGTATACTAGGAGTTGGAGTAATGCTAGGGTATAAATACAGGCTCAGTATGTTTTGCTTTGCTGTGATGTGGAGCGGGGTATACTTAATGCAAAAAAGCAGTTACAACAACCATTATTATTTAATGTTGCTGCTGTCTTGGGGTATGGTTTTTTTACCTGCCAACAAATGGTTTTCTATAGATGCAAGACAAAAACCAAGCATCGCCTCTAGATCTATGCCTAGATGGGTAATCTTGGCACTTATTGTGCAAGTCTGGATTGTTTACACCTATGCGGCTATTGCAAAAATATACCCAGGCTGGATGGATGGAACGGTCACTGGCTTATTTATGACAGGCAAAAAAGACTATTGGCTCATTGGCTCTTTTTTACAGCAACAATGGGTGCATTATAGTATTGCTTATGTAGGTATATTGTTTGACGCGCTAATCGTGCCATTACTTTTATACAAACGCACCCGTTTTATAGCATTTTGCGGCTCTATTGTATTTCACCTTTTTAATGCTGTGGTATTTCAAATAGGGATTTTCCCGTTCATGTCTTTGGCATTTGCCTTTTTCTTTTTCTCTTCCAAAAATTTGCAACAGCGCTTTTTACCAAAAAAAGAGCACTATAATTTAGGAGAAGTTAAAGTGCCGCCCAACAGTAAGATAATTAGCGGTATCCTGTGCTTATATTTTATACTACAAATAGCGCTTCCTCTTAGGCACCTAGGTATCAAAGATGATGTTTTATGGACAGAAGAAGGGCACCGCCTTAGTTGGCGTATGATGCTAAGAAGTAAAACAGGATACACCACCATGTACACGCTGGATAAAAAAACACAAGAAAAAAGCAAGTACAACATCAAGGAGATCCTTACCAAAAAACAACAAAGAACGGTAGGCACAAAACCAGATGTTATCTGGCAATTGGCCCAAAGAATAAAGCAAATACAAGCCGCCAAAGGCATTGATGTTGCTGTGTTTGCAGACACAAAAGTGAGTGTAAATGGCGGGCCTTATGCTCGTTTAATAAATGACACCATAGATCTAGGGTCACAAAAATGGACCCCTTTAAAACACCACTTTTGGATCATGCCTTCACCAAAAAAGTAGCATAGCTCCCAGAAAAAAATTAATAGCTATATTTATACTTTAGATTTAAAACCATCCCATGCTCAACAAAAACTCTAAAAAAGACAAAGCACGCAACATGCAATCTGTAGTGCTACTGGTTATTTTTATTCTCGTGATTATGGGTTTTTTACTAAAACGTTTTTAGCGATCTCTCCCTTAAAAAAGTAATACAATGCAATACATCCCTAGCAATAACGTGCTTTGGGCTTTACTTTTGTTGTCAAACAAATCTACTTGCTAATTTCTAGTACAATAAAGCCTTCATTATTACAAATTCCATAACTTTGCCTTATAAAAATTAAGGGAAACATGTTACAAGTTCAGCGCATTAGAGATCATAAAGAAGCCTTCATCAAAGCCTTGAAAAAAAGAGGTATGGATGCAACACCTGTTATTAATCAAGCTCTAGAGGCAGACGACAACCGTCGTGCTACCCAGGCAAAACTAGATGATATCCTAGCAGAATCAAACTCCCTTTCTAAAGAAATTGGTATTCTTTTCAAATCTGGAAATGCCGCTGGAGCAAACGCTCTTAAAGAAAAAACAAGCACTTTAAAAGAGGCTTCAAAAGCCTTAGACGACCAGTTAAAGAGTATTTCAAAAACACTCCAAGACCTGCTGTACACCATCCCCAACATACCTCAAGAGGTAGTTCCCTCTGGCCAAGATGAGAATGACAATGAGCAAACCCTTAGAGAAGGTGCTATTCCTGTATTGGCAGAAGGTGCTATGGCTCACTGGGAATTAGCAAAAAAATACGATATCATAGACTTTGAATTGGGTGTTAAAATTACCGGCGCAGGATTTCCTGTTTATAAAGGAAAAGGAGCCCGCCTGCAACGTGCCCTTATTTCTTATTTTCTTGACCAAAACACAGCTGCAGGTTATACAGAGTACCAAGTACCTCATCTTGTAAATGAAGCCTCTGGGTTTGGGACAGGACAATTGCCAGACAAAGAAGGCCAGATGTATCATGTAGGTGTTGATGATCTTTACTTAATACCAACGGCAGAGGTGCCCGTAACAAACATGTTTAGAGGTGACCTAGTCCAAGGGGCAGATTTGCCAATATCTTGCACAAGTTACACGCCTTGCTTTAGAAGAGAAGCTGGAAGTTATGGCGCACATGTAAGGGGCCTAAACAGATTGCACCAGTTTGACAAGGTAGAAATAGTACGTATCGAGCATCCAGACAATAGCTCAAAAGCACTAGAGGACATGGTAGAACACGTTGCCAATATCTTGAGGGCGTTGCAACTCCCTTTTAGAATCTTACGCCTTTGTGGTGGAGATCTTGGTTTTGCAGCAGCAATCACCTATGATTTTGAAGTGTTCTCAACAGCCCAAGACAGATGGCTTGAGGTAAGTTCTGTTTCTAATTTTGAAACCTTTCAGGCAAATAGATTAAAACTTCGTTTTAAAGACACAGATGGTAAAAACAAACTAGCACACACCCTAAACGGAAGCTCTATGGCCTTACCTAGAGTACTGGCCGGTATACTAGAGAACTACCAAACCCCGCAGGGGATCAAAATTCCAGAGGTACTTATACCCTATTGTGGTTTTGACACGATAGACTAACACAACAGTCACAAAAAAAGCTTATACCCATAAACCATTGTTTTACTTTTAAGCAGTGGTTTTTCTCTTTATAGAAGAGGCTAAAAACACTATCTTTACCCTATGCGGTTATTGTATATCCTTTTATTTTTTCTTGCCAGTGGTTCGGTTTTTTCGCAAAGCGAAATTTTAGCCGAAAACTACTTTGATCGTGGAGAATATCAAAAGGCTATTTCTATTTACGAAAAACTATACGCAAAAACACCCTACAAAAGCCAGTATATGCTCAGGCTTGTGGAGGCTCATCAGCAACTGGAAAACTTCCAGGCGGCGCAGGCATTACTAGAAAAACAAATAAACACGCGCAATGGTCAAAATCAATATTTGGTTGATTTAGGGCATAATTATTCGCTGCAAAAAAAAGATTCTCTCGCCAATAAGTACTACGCCCAAGCCCTTGAATTAGTTGCCCAAAAACCCAATTACAGTTCGCTTGTTGCCAAAAAGTTTGAACAGTTTAGTTTACTAGACAAGGCAATTATGGCCTATGAAAAAGCCATGGAGCTTAATCCAGCAGTAAATTACAACATTCAAGTTGCCCGTATATACGGAGAACAAGGAGCCCTTGAGAAGATGTTTTTAAAATACATCAATGCGGTAAAACTACAACAGCGTTATAAGCCCTTAGCCCAACGCAATTTTAGTTTGTACATAACGCAAGACCCCCAAAACAATGCCAATGTTTTACTGAGAAAAACACTGCTGAAAAAATTACAACAAGGACCAGATGTTCTTTACAATGAACTTTTAAGCTGGTTGTTTATTCAGCAAAAAGAATTTATCAAGGCATTTACTCAAGAAAAAGCCATTTATAAAAGAATGGGAGATCAAGACCTTACGGCTATTGTTGATCTTGCCGTAATTACCTTGGAAGAAAAAGACTATCTCAATGCAGAGCAGATTATTAATTTTTTAATTGAAAAATCTGTAACCCCAAGTGCAAAGCTACAAGGGCATCAATACCTGATGAAAATTAAGCTAGCCAC
>CAJXUG010000097.1:0-7808 GCA_913060785.1 uncultured Flavobacteriaceae bacterium
AGATTTCTGCCTGTCTCGTGGGCTCGGAGATGTGTATAAGAGACAGGTATCTAAAGGACTTTTTATGTCTCTGAGACTTTTTTGGGTAACATGGGTGTATATCATAGTGGTTTCTGGCTTACTATGGCCTAACAATTCTTGAATATACCGTATGTCTGTGCCCTGCTCAAGTAAATGAGTTGCATAACTATGGCGCAGTGTGTGTGGTGTAACCTTTTTGTTGATACCCGCAGCCCTACAACTTTTCTTTAAAAAAGACCGCACAGAGCCTGCACTATAGAGCCCCCCGTTGGGGTTTTCAATAAAATAGACGGTAGGCTTATAACTTGTGTAATAGCTTTTTAATAATGGATGTAAACTCTTTGCAATGGTTGCATACCTGTCTTTTCTGCCTTTAGCATTTCTTATATGTAATTGATCTCTGTCAAAATCAAAGTCTTTAAGTTGTAAATGCAACAACTCCCCTATTCTAAGACCAGAGCCATACAACATCGCAATTATGGTTTTGTGCTTTATGTTTTTAGTAACTTCTATCAAACTTAAAACCTCCTGGATACTTAATATTTCTGGGAGTTTCCTGTCTTTTCTGGGCATAAATATAGCTTCAGTATTTATGGCACAAGCTGGATAAAAATAGGCAAAGTGCTTTAAGGCGCTTACCATTTGCCTGTGGGTGCTTACAGCATAATTTAAGATACCTACACTTGTTTCTATAAATAACCTAACATCATTTTCATCCAGCAACTCTAGGGGTTTATTATCAGTGTGTTTTAAAAAACAGTACACAAAATGCCCGTAGACTTTAAGGGTGCTTTCACTGTAGCGTTTCCCTTTTAAAAAAGAAATAAACTCACCGTACACAAGTTGCTTTTCTTTACTAATTTCACCCTTAAGAATAGAAGTTTCTTTACCAATACTTTGCTTGTTGTTAATTTTGGTGACACCCACATTAAACCCTCCCGCTTTTAAATAACCAACTAATAAAGCCCTGTTAGACCCCTTATCCAGCACATAAAAACAACGAAAGGTATTAGACCACTTAACACCATGGCCATTTTTTATGTATTGTTTGGCCTTAAAACTATACGCAAAGCTCAAAGAGATACACTTTTGGTTGTGATGCATAAAAGAGGCAAGAGTAATATATATCATGACACCAAAGATAGAAACCCACTACAAACAACAATAGGATTTAAGCCACTAGGAGTGTTAATTCATGAATGTGTAGATGTACTAGCATGGAAACTATAAAAATTGTGAGGCTTTTCATAAAAAAAAATTAATTTTATGCTATAAACTTCCCAAGAAAACTAGTTGCAGTTAATATGGTCTTAATTGGAGATGACTAAAAACCAATAACATAACAATGCGCAACTTAAAATATACGTATTAAAATAAACGTTAGATCTACAATAACAATGCAATTCAATAATTAAATACCACACTCATGAAAAACACAATAAACACAATTATTACAACACTTGTTTTTAGCCTACTTTGCTCCTGCTCTATGAGTTTAAATCAAGAACAAACAGACGCACCTTACTATCAGTTCAATAACCAGGATAGCGCCTTGATTATAAACTACAACTATGTTCCAGACCAGATAATAACCTACCAAGATGATGAGGGACAAACCATACGCTTTAAAGTACTCTCAAATCAGACAAGCAAAAATGCTTCCTACTCTGATGGTTCATTATCTGGAGGAGAAGGGCTGCTGGAAAACTATTATGATAGCAAAATTATACGTTTTGAAATTTTAGAAAATACAAGTGAGCAGCCCCATGCAGCAGTAAACTATATTTTCTCAAAAAACAGCAATACACTCAACAATGGTTTTAATTTTCCGATGTGGAATGTACCTGTTTTCTCATACATAGATGAACCTCAAAACACGGCAAATATCTTCTTGGAGCCCTACAACACCCTTCCCAAAACATCCCTAACTATAGATGGCCATCAATTCAATAAGGTGGTCACTATAAACTCCAACAGCGATCAAAGCAACACCAATAATCTCTTTGGCCCTCTTACTCAAAATATAAACCAAATTAGGTATGACTATGATTTTGGTATTATTGAGTTTAAAGACATACAAGGCAGCTTGTGGCGTTTGGTATATCCAGATTAACTTCGAGCTACCCATTGGCAACCCTTACACAAAAACAATAAAAAAACCCGATACTATCGCGGTCTCCCCGGTGCACAAAAAACAAAAAGACATGACATAGAACACAAAAAAAAGGATGTCACAGCCATGACATCCTTAACATAATAAATAAAAAATTTCACGAATGTTTCACTTATTAATAACTCAAAATTATGAGAAATCTATTTCTTTATGCAATTTTATTGCTCTTTTTTTTAAAAATAAATTCACAAACACCCTTACAAACTAAAGTTGACAGCATGTTGGTTGATATAGACCAGACAGAGTTTACTAGTGCTGTTTTGTATGACAGGACTGTTCCTTGGGCATCTTTACACAATTTTAATGAACTTCATAATACCTCAGATAAAAATCATTTCAGGCAGGCCTTACTTGAGCTACATAATGCCTCTTTACAGGAGTTATTTATAGACCCTTTCCAACTAGAACAACTCACAACGCATCATAGCATTGTTAGTGAGGTTGATCTTGGCATTTTAAATGTTTCATTTCATAAACTAAACTATAACCAACAGGATGAAAATCAAGGCGGGTTAACCATAGAGTCTCTGAAATTTGAAAAAATAAGCAATGATAAAGATGCATTTCTAGAAAATCATGTTTTTGTTTTTTCTCCTTTAAAAGCAAATGCAAAAGGAGCTACTATTGTATATAATATCAATGAGGCGTTTATTTTCCAAAGCACACAAAACAAAAACATCACTGATCTGGCTATAAATTTTGGAAACAACCAAATTCATCAAGTCATAGAAAATGGAGTTGTCATACTCCCCCAGGTTACTATAACCTATGACACGCAAGGAACTAAAAACCTTGAGGCCCAAGCAAAAATGGCTGACGGAACGTCAATAACAACCCTTGGGTCAATATATATAAGTGGGTTTGCAACAAGCCCACCTATTTCAAATTTTATTGAAAATGTTGAAGGGTTTGAATCTAGTTATCCATTTGCAGGCTATGAGCCAGAAGACATACCCATTAAAGGCAAATTAGATTATAGAATATTTTTTAGATCAAATGCCGCATCTGCCACGCTAACCAAGCCAATTATAATTATAGACGGCTTTGACCCAGGAGATAAAAGAAAAATACTAGATGCAGATACAAATCAAGATCCTGATAAACATAGATCCATAAACGAAATGATGGAATATATAGATGACAACGGAAACCCTAGAAAATTAATCGAAGAACTCAACACAAAAGGATATGATGTTGTTATTGTAAATCACCCAATATATACCTCTAGTGAGGGTGTTGAGATAGATGGCGGGGCAGATTACATAGAACGTAACGCATTAACACACGTAACACTCTACCAGCACATCAATCAACTTCTTGAGCAAAACAATAGTGAACAGGAGTTAATTATTGTAGGACCTAGCATGGGAGGACAAATTTCAAGATATGCCCTAGCCTATATGGAAGCAAACAACATAGAACACAACACTAGATTATGGGTCAGTATTGATAGCCCGCACCTGGGAGCCAACATACCAATAGGCCTGCAAACACTAGTTAGACAAGTGATGTCAGACAACGCCCTTGCGCAAGACTTTGTGAACAATCACTTAGGTTCTGCCGCGGCAAAACAACAACTTATAGAACAGTTGGGAGGTTGGAACACCAGTAACGTACACCAAGAATTATTAAATGGTAGAACCATCTCTCAAGGATTCTCTCAAACAAGAGGCCATCCATTTTACATACAGTATTATAACAACTTGTTTACTAATGGACTCACTGGAAGTAATGGATACCCTCAAAACACAAGAAATGTTGCTTTAGTGAATGGATCACTTCAAGGGGTTAAAAATTTTGATAGCCCAAGTGCACAAAACATTGGGTCTTTTGTTGATGATGGGCAAATAGCCCTAAATGTAAGAGCCTATCAAAGGATATGCGCCCCTTGGCCATTTCAAAATAATTGCTGGAATATACACATTGGAAGCCTTGAGAGTTTCACAATGCCTTCATTTGGAGAAAACTCAAAAATATCTCGGTATAAAAATTTTTTTGATGATGATAGTAAGTTTGTAGCAAACAACAACAGTAGAGGAAGTATGGATAATGTTGCAGGAGGGTATTTTAATGGATATAACCAACTTGCAAATCCTATAGAAGGTACAGACCCTGTTGGGTCAGGCACATTAATAGGAGTAATCTCAGATGTCCTTGGAGGAGCTTACATTAATATAAACACAAATGAACAAGTTCATTCTTTTATCCCAACTATAAGTTCATTGGGTTTTATCAATCCAGATTTTAATTGGACACAAAACCTAGATCGAGATTTAGTGTGTACAAATGAAATACCCTTTGACAACTATTATGGACCAAAAAACAATCAAGGCCACACTTCTTTTACCTCAACAAGTGTAGCGTGGATGTTTGCAGAGCTAGATCAAGATCCATTATCTGCGAGTGTGTATAACCAAGAAGCCAGTTTAAATGGGCCAAGTATTATTTGTGTTAATGACATTGTAACCTATGATTTTGACCTATGCGCCAGTACAGATGTTAAACAATGGCAAGTATCTGCATCCTTACAAATCATAACCTCAGATGAGCAGTCTATCACAGTTAGATCAACAAATACTAATCAAACATATAATAACCAGGCCTGGATTAAAGCCATGTATGATAATCATCAAATAAACAAAGAGCTATGGATTGGAAAACCAGATAACCCTGGAGCTATTTTAGGGCTAGAGGATGTACATTTTGGTTCGTTTAATAATTATAGTGTTGGGCCAGCTCAAGGAGCAGAGAACTATATATGGACACTTCCAGAGCCCTTTGATACGCAAAATGATGTTGTTCCATATATTGATGGTACAAGCCAATCATGGCAAATGAACCCAACAAATACAATCACAAACAACAATGTGTTTTCTGGAAATGCTGGATATGAGGGAGAGATGCTTGTTTGGGCAGAGAATAGCTGCGGAGAGGGTAACTATTCTGGGTTAGAAATAACACAATACAACTCTGGCCCATGCATCACTTGTTTAGACCCACTAGAAATAGTTCCTTATCCAAACTCAGCTAATGTGTCCTTTAAGCTAGACTTTAGAGAGCACGGTGAAGGCACGTTCTATATTTATATCTATGATGAGTTTTCTAATATAATGTACCAAGGCTCAACTAGTAATGTGGAAAAAACAGTCTTTACCCAAGACATACCTCCTGGCACTTATTTCCTGCATATTCATACAGCAGATGAGGTAACCTACCAACAATTACATATTAGCAGATAATCTTAAACCAAAAAAAGCTTCCATTTTGATGGAAGCTTTTTTTAATAACTCATTAAAATATTAACCGTTTTGCTCTTTGATTAAATTAAGCGCAGATCCTTTACGGTACCACTCTATTTGAGCATCGTTATAGGTATGATTAACCACAATGGTATCTTCACTACCATCTGCATGACTTAAGACAATAGTTAATGGCTTTCCTGGGCTAAAATCTGCAATATCTGTAAAGTTAAAGGTGTCATCCTCTTGGATAAGATCGTAATCTGCTTCATTGGCAAATGTTAGACCCAACATCCCTTGTTTTTTAAGGTTTGTTTCATGAATACGCGCAAAAGATTTTACAATCACAGCCGCAACTCCAAGATGTCTTGGCTCCATAGCAGCATGCTCTCTTGAAGATCCCTCTCCATAATTATGATCTCCTATTACCACAGTCATCACACCGGCTGCCTTATAGGCTCTTGCCGTGTCTGGAACACCGCCGTACTCACCATCCAATTGGTTTTTTACAAAGTTTGTTTTCTTGCCAAAAGCATTTACAGCTCCAATCAAACAGTTGTTAGAAATATTATCTAGATGCCCTCTGTAACGCAGCCAAGGCCCTGCCATAGAGATGTGGTCTGTGGTACACTTACCAAAGGCTTTGATTAAAAGCTTTGCACTGGATAGATCGCTATCCTTAATTGGTGTAAATGGAGTAAGTAATTGTAAACGCTCACTACTCTCACTCACACTTACTATTACTGCAGATCCGTCAGGTAATGGAGCCTCGTAGCCATTCTCTTCAACTTCAAATCCTTTTGGAGGTAATTCCCACCCTGTAGGTTCAGAGAATTTTACTTGCGCTCCTTTATCATTTGTAAGGGTGTCTGTCAATGGGTTAAAATCTAGACGTCCAGCAAAAGCAATGGCCGCTGTAAGCTCTGGTGATGCCACAAAGGCATGGGTATTAGGGTTCCCATCCGCGCGCTTTGCAAAGTTGCGGTTAAAGGAATGCACAATACTGTTTTTTGGTGCGTTTTTCGGGTCATCATAACGCGCCCATTGCCCAATACAAGGGCCGCAAGCATTTGTAAATATTTTTGCCCCTAAATCTTCAAAGGTACTCAAGATACCATCACGCTCTGTGGTATATCGCACTAGCTCAGATCCAGGATTAATACCAAGTTCAGCTTTTATAGAAAGCCCCATATCAAGTCCTTGTTGCGCAATAGAGGCGGCTCTTGATAAATCCTCGTATGATGAATTTGTACAAGATCCAATCAAACTCCACTCTACATCAAGTGGCCAATCGTTTTTGATGGCTTTTGCCGTCATATCTGCCCCTACTGTGGTAGATAAATCTGGAGTAAAAGGGCCGTTTAAAAGTGGTCCTAGCTCAGATAGATTGATTTCTATTACTTGATCAAAATATTGCTCAGGGTTTGCATACACCTGCGGGTCTGCAGTTAAGTGTTCTTTAACCTCATTGGCTGCATCTGCAACATCTGCTCTATCTGTAGCACGCAGGTAACGCTCCATAGAGGCGTCATACCCAAAGGTAGAGGTGGTTGCACCAATTTCTGCACCCATATTACAAATGGTTCCTTTACCAGTACAAGACATAGCGGTAGCGCCAGGTCCAAAATATTCTACAATAGCTCCCGTACCACCTTTGGCAGTTAAAATTTCGGCAACTTTTAAAATAACATCTTTAGGGGCTGTCCAACCAGATAATTTTCCTGTTAAACGTACTCCTATTAACTTCGGAAATTTAAGCTCCCAAGCCATACCTGCCATTACATCTACAGCATCTGCTCCACCTACTCCAATGGCAACCATACCAAGACCACCAGCGTTTACTGTATGGCTATCTGTACCAATCATCATACCTCCAGGAAACGCATAATTCTCTAAAACTACTTGATGTATAATACCCGCTCCTGGTGCCCAAAAACCAATACCATATTTATTAGATACAGAACCTAAAAAATCAAACACTTCATTACTTACCTCATTGGCCCGCTTTAAATCTTTTTTGGCTCCTTGCTTTGCTTGGATTAAATGATCACAATGCACCGTAGTGGGTACTGCAACTTTAGGCTTTCCTGCTTGCATAAACTGCAATAGTGCCATTTGAGCTGTTGCATCCTGGCACGCAATACGGTCTGGAGCAAAATCTACGTAGTCTTCACCTCTTGTAAAGGCAGAAGTGGCAGCGCCATCCCAAAGGTGATTGTATAATATTTTTTCTGAGAGTGTTAAAGGCTTTCCAACAACCTTGCGCGCAGAGTCAATTCGCTCTGCCATTTGCCCATACACCTTTTTAATCATTTCTATATCAAACGCTGTCTCTTATACACATCTCCGAGCCCACGAGACAGGCAGAAATCTCG
>CAJXUG010000098.1:0-7778 GCA_913060785.1 uncultured Flavobacteriaceae bacterium
GCTCTAGTATTGCCCCTTAGTTATAACATAAATTTACTATTTTTGCTTTTAAATTAAACAATCTTATGTCACATACAATCAAGCCAGGAGTTGCTTCTGGAAAAGAAATTCAAGCAATCCACGCATATGCTAAAGAAAAAGCATTTGCTATGCCAGCAGTAAATGTTGTAGGAAATAGTAGTGTAAATGCAGTAATGGAAACTGCCGCTGAGTTAAACGCTCCTGTCAACATTCAATTCTCTAATGGAGGATGTTTGTTTAATGCAGGTAAAGGATTGTCTAATGACAATCATCAAGCTGCTATTGCTGGAGGAATTGCAGGCGCAAAGCATGTACACCAACTAGCAGAGTTATACGGAGCAACAGTAATTTTACATACAGACCACTGTGCAAAAAAATTATTGCCTTGGATTGACGGGCTTTTAGATGCAGGAGAACAACACTTTAAAGAAACTGGAAAACCTCTTTACAGCTCTCATATGATTGATCTTAGTGAAGAGCCAATTGAAGAAAACATTGCCATTTGCAAAGAATACCTAGCGCGTATGTGCAAAATAGGTATGACCTTAGAAATTGAACTTGGTATTACAGGAGGAGAAGAAGATGGTGTTGATAATAGTGATGTAGATGTTTCAAAACTTTACACACAACCAGAAGAGGTGGCTTATGCCTATGAAGAATTAATGAAAGTAAGTGACCAGTTCACGATTGCAGCTGCCTTTGGTAATGTACACGGTGTATACAAACCCGGAAATGTAAAACTAACACCAAAAATCTTAAAAAATTCTCAGGAATTTGTACAGGAAAAATTTGGGACAGGATCTAATCCTGTAGATTTTGTATTTCATGGAGGAAGCGGATCTACCGTTGAAGAAATTCGTGAAGCTATTGGGTATGGAGTTGTCAAAATGAATATTGACACAGACCTTCAATTTGCTTTTACAGAAGGGCCTCGTGATTACATGACCAAAAACATTGAGTACCTTAGAACTCAAATTGGAAATCCAGATGGTGGAGATATCCCAAATAAAAAATATTACGATCCAAGAAAATGGATGCGTGAGGCTGAACTAACGTTCAAAATACGTCTTAAAAAGGCCTTTGAAGACCTTAATAATGTGAACACATTATAATCAAAATTTCATAACAATACGTTTTAAACACACTACAATATGGCTTGGTTTAAAAGAACAAAAAAAGGAATCAACACCCTTACCGAGGATAAAAAAGATGTGCCAAAAGGATTGTGGTACAAATCTCCAACAGGTAAAATAGTAGATGCAGAAGAGTTAGAAAAAAACTTTTATGTAAGTCCAGAAGATGGATACCACGTTCGTATTGGTAGTAAGGAATATTTTGAGATTTTATTTGACGATAACAAATTTAAAGAACTAGACACCACTCTCACGTCCAAGGATCCTTTAAAGTTTGAAGACAAGAAAAAATACGCAGACAGACTTAAAGATGCCCAAAAGAAAACAGGATTAAATGATGCTGTACGTACGGCTGTAGGTAAGTCTATGGGGCAAAACTTAGTCATTGCATGTATGGACTTTAGTTTCATTGGAGGTTCTATGGGTAGTGTTGTTGGAGAAAAAATAGCGCGTGCTGCAGATCATGCTTTAAAAACAAAGACACCTTTTTTACTTATAAGTAAAAGTGGTGGTGCTAGAATGATGGAAGCTGCCTTATCTCTCATGCAACTGGCTAAAACTAGTGCAAAGCTTGCGCAATTGGCAGATGCAGGAATACCTTATGTGTCTTTATGTACAGATCCAACAACGGGCGGGACAACAGCATCTTTTGCAATGCTTGGTGACATTAACATCAGTGAGCCAGGCGCCTTAATTGGTTTTGCAGGACCGCGTGTGGTAAAAGACACAACGGGTAAAGACCTGCCAGATGGTTTCCAAAGTGCAGAATTTGTTTTAGAACATGGGTTTTTAGATTTTATTGCACACCGCAAGGACATGAAGCGTAAGATTAATTTATACCTAGATTTAGTGCAAAACAAACCACTGCGCGAAAAAACAGCATAAGAAAATTCTAGCCTAGTTATTAGAGCAACCAACATTATATAATAAACTCCTTTCTATGTAAACAATAGAAAGGAGTTTATGTTTTAGTAACCCTTTAGGCTCTTTTGAGCTATTGTAAGAGTATTGAAAAAAGTAAGGTCTCAGGTTTTTTAAATAATATGCTATCAAACAATGCCATATCAGTGAATTTTACTATTTTTGCACCCGAATTATGATAGACATAATTCATACATAAAAATCATTTACAAAAATATTAGCATGTATTTAGATCCAAAAGAAAAACAAGAGATTTTCGCAAAGCACGGAAAATCTGCAAAAGACACTGGTAACACAGAAGCTCAAATTGCATTATTCACTTACAGAATTCAACACCTTACGGGGCATTTGAAAGCAAACCACAAAGATTACAACACAGAGCGTTCTCTAGTGATGCTAGTAGGTAAGCGTCGTTCTTTATTAGACTATCTAATGAAAAAAGACATTTTACGTTACAGAGCAATTGTAAAAGAATTAGAATTACGTAAATAATCTATACAAGGGGCTCAGTGAGCCCCTTAATTTTTTATTATATTTAAGTACTGAAAAGGCTACCCTTTAGTTTTTCATTGGTCAAACCACACACAACACAACAACACTTGGTTTGAAAATCAAACCTTGACCAAATTAACGATGCGCGGGTGCGCATCATAAATGAAAAATATGATACCTAAAGTATTTAGAGAGGTCATTGACCTTGGTGACGGTAGAGAGATTTCTATCGAAACTGGAAAATTAGCAAAACAGGCACACGGATCTGTCGTGGTACAGTCTGGAAAATGTATGATGCTTTGTACAGTAGTTTCTAACTACGAGCAAAAAGATCTACCCTTTTTACCCCTAACGGTTGATTACAGAGAGAAGTTTGCAGCAGCAGGACGTTATCCTGGTGGATTCTTCAAAAGAGAAGCACGCCCAAGTGATGGTGAGGTATTAACGATGCGTTTAGTGGACCGTGTGTTACGCCCATTATTCCCAAAGAACTACAGCGCAGAAACACAGGTGATGATACAGTTAATGTCTCATGATGATGATGTTATGCCAGATGCAATGGCAGGACTTGCTGCATCTGCAGCAATCCAACTATCTGATTTCCCTTTTGAATGTGCTATCTCTGAGGCTAGAGTTGGACGCATCAATGGTGAGTTTGTTATAAACCCTACAAGAGCACAATTAGCAGAGAGCGACATCGATATGATGATTGGAGCATCTGCAGATTCTGTAATGATGGTAGAAGGTGAAATGGACGAGATTTCTGAAGAAGAAATGATCGAGGCTATCAAGTTTGCACATGAAGCTATTAAAGTACAAATTGAGGCGCAACATCGTTTAGCTGACGCTTTCGGAAGAAAAGAAGTACGTGATTACGCAGAGGAGCCAGACAACGAAGCGCTTGTAAAAAGAGTACATGATATGGCTTATGATAAAGTATATGCAGTGGCTAAAGCTGGATCTACTAAGCAAGAGCGTACTGCTTCATTTGCGGCAATTAAAGAAGAAGTAAAGGCGTCTTTCTCTGAAGAAGAAATGGAAGAGTATGGCGGGTTAGTTTCTGACTACTACCGCAAGGCTGAAAAAGCAGCTGTTCGTGATCTTACAGTTAACGAAGGGCTACGTCTAGATGGTCGTAAGACTAACGAAATACGTGATATCTGGTGTGAGATTGATTACTTGCCATCTGTACACGGTTCTGCAGTGTTTACTCGTGGAGAAACACAGGCTTTAGCTACAGTAACTCTAGGAACTTCTAGAGATGCAAATAAAATAGATATGCCATCATTTGAAGGAGAAGAAAGTTTCTACCTTCATTATAACTTCCCTCCTTTTTGTACAGGTGAAGCAAGACCTATTCGTGGAACCTCTCGTAGAGAAGTTGGACATGGAAATCTTGCACAGCGTGGTTTAAAAGGAATGATTCCTGATGATTGTCCTTACACAGTACGTGTAGTGTCTGAGGTGTTAGAATCTAACGGTTCTTCATCTATGGCAACAGTATGTGCTGGAACAATGGCAATGATGGATGCAGGTATCCAAATGAAAAAACCAGTTTCTGGTATTGCAATGGGGCTTATCTCTGATGCAGATACTGGAAAATTCGCAGTTCTTTCTGATATTCTTGGTGATGAAGATTACCTAGGAGATATGGACTTTAAAGTTACAGGAACGGCAGATGGTATTACTGCTTGCCAGATGGATATTAAAGTAAAAGGATTAAGCTACGAGATTCTTGTTTCGGCTTTAAACCAAGCAAAAGATGGTCGTTTACATATCTTAGACAAATTGGTTGAGGCAATTGCAGCTCCAAGAGAAGACGTGAAAGAATACGCTCCAAAAATGGTAGGTGTTCGTATCGCAAATGAATTTATTGGCGCTCTTATAGGACCAGGAGGAAAAGTAATTCAAGAACTTCAAAAAACTACTGGAACAACAATTGTTATCAACGAAGATCCAGTAACAGAAGAGGGAATTGTTGAAATCCTAGGAACTGGGCAAGAAGGAATTAACGCGGTATTGGCCAAGATTGATTCTATTACATTTAAGCCTACAGTAGGTTCTGCATATGAGGTGAAAGTAATCAAAATGTTAGATTTTGGTGCTGTTGTTGAATATATGGAAGCTCCAGGAAACGAAGTATTATTACACGTATCTGAGCTAGCTTGGGAACGCACAGAAAACGTTAGCGATGTGGTAAACATGGGTGATGTATTTGATGTGAAGTACTTTGGTCTTGACAAGCGTACTAGAAAAGAGAAAGTGTCTCGTAAGGCCCTTATGGAAAAACCAGAAGGATACGTAGCACCAGCTCCTAGAGAACGTAGTAATGACCGTCGTCCTCCAAGAAGAGATGACAGAAGAAGAGACTAATCCAGGTTTTTCTTTTATTAAATAGCAAAGCGCCTTTCTTTTTACTGAAAGGCGCTTTTTTATTGTAACACACTCAGTAACAAGCAACAATAACACCCTTTAAAAAGACACCGTATTGGTTTTTTGTTAGATAGATTATAAGGAGCTGTAAACTGGAAGATTTTTTCTTACCTTTAACAACATATTGGCACTATTAACACCTACTAACATGATCCATACCATTTGCTACTCTAGCAAGGCCGTTGATGGGCTTCAAAAAGAAGCGCTAGAAGGAATCTACAATAAAACATACACCAATAATAGCCTAAGAAATGTAACTGGCATACTTCTATTTGAACTGGGTAATTTTTTCCAGGTTTTAGAGGGAGATAAAGACATCATCATGCCGCTGTATGAGAATAAAATAAAGAACGACCCAAGACATCATTCAATATTCGAGATTATTAACAGGCCCAAACAAAAGGCGTTATTCTCTGACTACAGCACAGACTTTAATATTGTACGTACTGCAAAACAATTGGCTACCATAGATGCCTATTTAAAAGAAAATAAAGTTAGTACCTCAGAAAAAATTCAACGTTTAATACAACCTTTTTTACTACTACCATGAGCCACACTCTTATAGCCCCATCAGTTTTAGCTGCAGATTTTGCCAACTTACAACGTGATATTGAGATGATCAACAACTCTGATGCAGATTGGTTTCATATAGACATCATGGACGGTGTTTTTGTGCCTAATATTTCTTTTGGAATGCCAGTTTTGCGTGATATTGCAAAGCATGCAACAAAAACGATAGATGTACATCTTATGATTGTGGATCCAGACAGGTATATTTCAACCTTTAAAAACCTAGGGGCAGATATATTAACGGTACACTATGAGGCTTGTACACATTTGCACAGAACCCTGCAGGCCATAAAAGCCCAGGGCATGAAAGCTGGAGTTGCTTTAAATCCTCACACAAGTATATCACTTCTAGAAGATACCATACAAGACATAGACCTTGTGTGCCTTATGAGTGTAAACCCAGGCTTTGGCGGCCAGAGTTTTATAGAAAACACCTATGACAAAGTAATTGCTTTAAAAGAATTAATTACTAGAAAAGGAGCCAACACCATTATAGAAATTGATGGCGGGGTTACTAATAAAAACGCCAAACAACTTGCAGATGCTGGTGCAGATGTACTGGTGGCGGGTAGCTATGTTTTTAAATCTGAAGATCCTACCAAAACCATTACAGATCTTAAAGCGCTTTTGGCCTCTTAAGTAAAGAAACTCAAAAAACCATATCTAACCTCTGGTTTTAAAAGCTACGAGTACTGTGTAAAAACTATCTATATTTTTTTTACGAAGCAACCTTTGCGTTACACTTTAAAATGTTACCTTTGCGTTACATTTTAAACATAAAACAATGAACATAGACATTATTATACCAGCTTTAGGAATGCTAACAGGAATTATCATTCCATTAGCAGCTTTTTATTGGCAATACCTAGAGGGTAAAGAAAAAAGAGAAACAGCAGTAGAGATCTCAAAGAGTTTGAATGACCCAGATAAAATAGAGAAGCTAATGGCTATTTTTGAAGAAAGAAAAAAGGAACCCATAGATTATAGAAGAAGCGGAGTGATCACAACCTTTGTGGGCATGGGCCTTTTTGGTTTTGGCCTTTTTGGTTTTGGCCTGTTTTTTTTGGGTTCTATCCTTAAAGGAGTTGGATGCCTGGTGGGGCTTATTGGTATAGGTACCCTTATTGCTGGTTACTTGTACCCAAACACGGGTAAAGAACTCACTAGCGCTGTTGAGGAGTTTGAAAAACAGTAACTATGGGCAAAGACCATTTAAAACTTTTAAACAACTTGCAGCAGCTTAGAAAGGCTGCTCATCTCACTCAGCAAGAACTCTCTGAGGCGGCAGAGGTGTCAAGAAAGAGTATCAATGCCATAGAGAACGGCATTTATATCCCCTCTACGGTATTGGCCCTAAAAATTGCAAAAACCATTAAGTGCAGGGTAGAAGATTTATTCCAGCTCCCGTAATTAAAAACAGTATATAAAAAAAGCCTCATTCAGTACGTGAGGCTTTTTTTATGCTGATACGTTCTTTTACAATAATTTTATAATCTTACTGCTCATAGGTTTTGTGGTTGAGTAAAAATAATCAATAAGCTGGCCGTTCTCATCTACTAGATATTTCTGGAAATTCCACCTTACCGTAGAATCCATCACCCCATTTTGGGTCTTAGAGGTAAGCCACCTGTAGAGTGGGTGCTGGTTGTCCCCTTTTACCTCAATTTTGGATGAGAGCGGGAAATCTACCCCATAGTTAGCCCTACAAAAAGATTCTATCTCCTTGGCGTTACCTGGCTCTTGGCCGCCAAACTGGTTACAAGGCAGCCCTATTACCACAAGTTTATCTTTATAGGTCTTGTACAGCTCCTGCAAACCATCATATTGAGAGGTAAACCCGCACTTGGAGGCTACGTTTACAAATAATATTTTTTTGCCTTTATATTGGCTTAAATCTAGAGGCGCTCCAGAGATATCTGTAAGGGGTATATCATATAAAGATTGGGCATCCTTTGGGGCATTTAATGTGTCTAGATCTTGAACATTTGGCAGGGAGCAGATTAGTAATAATCCTAAAAATAATTTACTGAGCATGTTTTTTTTACAAAGGTACGGATGCTTTGTATCGCTAATACTGGAGCTGCTTGTTTTTAACAAAGAATTATGTGGGGGTTTACATAAAATAAATATCTGATGTTTGGAGTGTTAAGCAAAAAAGAACGTGAGAGATTACTGACTAATAATTAATTGGTTCTTTAAATTTGTATT
>CAJXUG010000099.1:0-7772 GCA_913060785.1 uncultured Flavobacteriaceae bacterium
CGAGATTTCTGCCTGTCTCGTGGGCTCGGAGATGTGTATAAGAGACAGAAGTAGTTGTTTATAGCGATTATGACAGGACTTTAAAATGGTGCTATCGCCTTCCTCCACGGCCAGATCTTCCGCCTCCAAATTGTTGTTTTGGTTGTCCAGAACGTTTCATTTGGTCTTTCATCATTTTTATTTGATCTTCCATCATGTTTTGCTTGTCCAGCTTTTTTGCTTCAGAGAGCAATACTTCGGCTTCACGTTTTCTATTTTTAGACATGGCAATACCGGCTAGGTTTAATTTGGTCATGGCCATATCTGTATCCATCGATAAGCCAAGTGCTACTGCTTTTTTAAAATATTTTTCGGCTTCATTCATGTTGGTTTGTGAAACCATGAGTCCGTTCAGGTAATTATAATACCCTTGTTGCTTGGTAACAAGAGAGGCTTCTGGATTTTTAATTTTATCAAGCCATTTTTTAGCGCCAGGAAAATCTTGTTTACGTAATCTAAGAAAAGACAGAAGAATGATTTCGTTTTTGAAATATAAGAATACAAAGATAGATGCCAGAAGTAGGAACATTATACCATTTCCTATTTGAGATTCTTTAAATTGCCAAACAGCTGCTCCTACAAGAAGTGCTGTTATAATTAGTTTTAAATTTTTATGGAACATATTGCCTTTATTTTAAGGTCAACAAAGGTAATGAAAACAATTAAAAATATTTCACATTTTGATGTTTGACGTTTAAAAAAAGATTGTATCTTTGCAGCCGCCTGTACAGTATATATTGTTGTGTAGACAATTAAAGCAAAACATTAAAAAGATTTCAAGACGATATAATATAATATACCATGAGTAAAAGAACATTTCAGCCATCAAAAAGAAAGAGAAGAAATAAGCACGGTTTTAGAGAGCGTATGGCATCTGTAAGCGGTAGAAAAGTATTAGCATCTCGTAGAGCAAAAGGAAGAAAGAAAATTTCTGTTTCTTCAGAAACTCGTCACAAAAAATAAATGTTGATAAGTAATAAATAAAAGGTGTTGTTTTTATAAGCAACACCTTTTTTTTATACCCCATTGAATCGTAATTTTGAAACAGTAAAACCTTTTGTTATTATGCCAAAAAACAACGCACTTAAATCTATTTTAATTATTGGTTCTGGCCCAATTGTTATTGGACAAGCTTGTGAGTTTGATTACTCTGGATCTCAAGCCCTTAGATCCCTTAGAGAGGATGGAATTGAAACCATTTTAATAAACTCCAATCCTGCAACAATCATGACAGATCCAACCATGGCAGATCATGTATATTTGTTACCACTTAACACAAAATCTATCCTTCAGATTTTAAAAGAGCATCCACAAATTGATGCTGTGCTTCCTACTATGGGTGGGCAAACAGCTTTAAATTTGGCGATAGAGACAGACGAAAAAGGTATTTGGAAGGATCATGGTGTAGAGATTATTGGTGTAGATATTGACGCTATCAATATCACAGAAGATAGAGAAAAATTTAGAGTTTTAATGGATGAAATTGGTGTTGGTATGGCACCTCAAGCAACTGCAACATCTTACCTAGAGGGTAAGGAAATTGCTCAAGAGTTTGGATTTCCACTTGTTATTAGAGCCTCCTATACTTTGGGTGGAGCTGGAGCTTCTATTGTTTACAAAGAAGAAGATTTTGATGATTTATTACGCCATGGTTTGGAGGTATCTCCAATACACGAGGTAATGATAGACAAAGCCATGATGGGCTGGAAGGAATATGAACTAGAATTACTGCGTGACAGAAATGACAACGTAGTTATTATTTGTGCTATAGAAAACATGGACCCTATGGGGATTCACACCGGAGATTCTATTACCGTTGCACCAGCAATGACTTTGAGTGATAAAACCTACCAAAGAATGCGAGATATGGCCATACACATGATGCGCAGCATTGGTGATTTTGCAGGTGGTTGTAATGTGCAATTTGCCGTAAGCCCTGATGATAAAGAAGAAATTATTGCCATAGAAATTAATCCTCGTGTTTCTAGATCTTCTGCATTGGCCTCTAAGGCAACAGGATATCCAATTGCCAAAATAGCATCAAAGCTGGCTATTGGGTACCATCTTGATGAGTTGGATAATCAAATCACCAAATCTACCTCTGCACTTTTTGAGCCGACACTAGATTATGTAATTGTAAAAATACCACGTTGGAACTTCGATAAATTTGAGGGAAGTGATAGATCACTTGGCCTGCAAATGAAATCTGTAGGAGAAGTAATGGGGATTGGACGTAGTTTCCAGGAAGCCTTACATAAAGCAACCCAGTCTCTAGAAATAAAAAGAAATGGCTTAGGTGCAGATGGGAAAAGCTATACCAACTATGAGCAAATACTTGATAAGTTGAAAAATGCAAGTTGGGATCGTGTTTTTGTTATTTATGATGCCATTCAGTTGGGAATACCACTAAGCCGCATACATGAAATTACAAAAATAGACATGTGGTTTTTAAAGCAGTATGAGGAGCTGTACTTATTAGAAAAAGAAATTTCAAGTTTCACCCTTGATACCTTGCCAAGAGAACTTTTACTGGAAGCAAAACAAAAAGGCTATGGAGACAGGCAAATTGCACACATGCTTAAATGTCTAGAGAGCCAAGTTTATAATAGGCGTGAAGAGTTAAACATACAACGTGTGTATAAACTCGTGGACACCTGCGCCGCAGAGTTTAAAGCACAGACCCCCTATTATTACTCTACTTTTGAGAATAGCATAGAACTCCCTGATGGAAGCACCTATGTAGAAAACGATAGTATTGTCACAGATAAAAAGAAAATCATAGTACTGGGTTCTGGGCCAAATAGAATTGGGCAAGGTATTGAGTTTGATTACTGCTGTGTTCACGGAATATTAGCTGCCTCTGAAATAGGCTATGAAACCATAATGATAAACTGTAATCCAGAAACTGTTTCTACAGATTTTGATGTGGCAGATAAATTATACTTTGAGCCTGTTTTTTGGGAACATATTTATGATATCATTCGTCATGAAAAACCAGAAGGTGTTATTGTACAACTAGGAGGGCAGACTGCCTTAAAATTGGCAGAAAAGCTAGAACGATACGGCGTTAAAATTCTTGGAACAAGCTTCCAAGCACTAGATTTGGCAGAAGACAGAGGGAGTTTTTCAACTATATTGAAAGATTTGGGAATTCCTTACCCAGAGTTTGGTGTAGCAGAAACCACAGATGAAGCCCTAGACCTTGCAGATCAACTAGATTTTCCACTTTTGATTAGACCTTCATATGTACTGGGAGGTCAGGGCATGAAAATTGTCATCAATAAACAAGAATTAGAAGAACACGTAGTAGATTTACTGCGTAAGATACCAAACAACAAACTTCTTTTAGATCATTACCTAGACGGAGCTATAGAGGCAGAGGCAGATGCAATTTGTGATGGAGAAGATGTATATATTATTGGTATGATGGAGCATATAGAGCCTTGTGGTATTCACTCAGGAGATTCTAATGCAACACTACCGCCTTTTGATTTGAGTGAAGATGTCATGCAACAAATTAAAGACCACACAGTAAAAATTGCCAAAGCGCTTAATACTGTAGGGCTAATAAACATACAATTTGCAGTTAAAGATGATGTGGTGTACATCATTGAGGCCAATCCAAGAGCCTCTAGGACCGTTCCTTTTATAGCCAAGGCCTACGGAGAACCATATGTTAATTATGCAACCAAAGTAATGCTAGGACATAGCAAGGTAAAAGATTTTGATTTTAAACCCTCACTAAATGGGTATGCTATCAAGCAGCCAGTATTTAGTTTTAATAAATTCCCCAATGTAAACAAACAACTAGGACCAGAGATGAAAAGTACTGGAGAGAGTATTTTGTTTATTGACAATCTAGAAGATGATCAGTTTTATGATTTGTACTCTAGAAGGAAAATGTATTTAAGTAAGTAATCAGTTACTTTCAAAAAGCAAAAGCCTACACAAGCCGTTAAATGTTTGTGTAGGTTTTTTAGTTTCACGTATATGGGTGTAAATGATGATGCTTACTTTATGAGTTGGACTCATTAAAGATATAGTTCAGCTTTTTACATATATTTGTTTATTAGATATGCTAAAATATATATTCCTTTTACTTTTTTGCTACGCTAGCGGGTTTTCGCAATCTATCCATGATTTTGCTAAAAATGGAGACCTGCAAGCTATAATGGCACTAGATGTTGAGGATCAAGCAGTGTTTAATCTTCAAAATGAGAATGGTTATACTCCACTAATGCTTGCTGCATATTACAACAAAACAGATATTATTTTGTATCTTTTAGAAAATAAAGCAACTATTAATGCTACAAGCCCATACGGGACAGCCCTTATGGCAGCTGTTTTTAAGGGGCACAAACAAGCCGTATTACTTTTGTTACAACAAGGTGCAGATCCTAATATCCCAGATGAGAACAAAGCTTCTGCTTTGCAAATGTCTGCCTTGTTTAATCATAATGATATAGCCAAAGATCTCTTGAAATATGGAGCAGATACAAATGCAAAAGATTTTAGAGGAAACAAAGCGCTTGATTATGCTATTTTAAAACAAAACGAAACAATTATTAAACTTTTAAACAATTACCAATGAAAAAAATTACTTTATTAGCGGCACTATTACTTACTTGTCTGGCTCAGGCACAAATTACAACTGGAAATATTTCTCTTTCTGGCTCCTATTCTGTTAGTCTTGAAGTTAGTGATACAGATGTATTAATTACAATGGTTGGAGAAGAAAATAGATGGATGGGTCTTGGTTTTGGAGTCTCTTCTATGACCGCTGGTGGTGATGTTGTAAGCTATGATAACACTGGATTTAATGACAGAGCATTTTTGGGTATTGGACAATCCCCACAGTTAGACACTCAAGATTGGACACTACTATCAAATGACGTATCTGGCGGTGTTAGAACTGTTGTAGCCACCAGAGATCTCTCTGGAAGTGATGGCACAGATTTCACCTTTGACCCAAATGCAGATTCTCTAGATATAGTATGGGCTAATGGGGTGACTGGAAATTTTCAAAATCATGGATCGAGTAACAGAGGCACAACTACAGTAGCATTTTCTCTAGGAATAAATGGTATGGAAACTCAAGCAATCTCTTTATTTCCTGTACCAGCAAATGACGTTTTAAGTGTGAGTCTTCAAAACGTTATGTTAGACAACACAACTATTGAAATATACTCTGCTCTTGGCGCTTTGGTGGTAAGCCAAGCGATAGATCATAAAAGTAGTGTTCTAGATGTGAGTAGCCTTGCAAAAGGTGTATATGTTGTTAAAGTTAATGCAACTAGCGGTAGTTTAACAACTCGCTTTATTAAAGAGTAGTTTATACTCCTTTATAAATAAAAAAAGTCTCGATATATTCGAGACTTTTTTTTGTAATGTACTTATTATTAGCCAATACCTTAGTAATTATTATTCTTCTTCCTCTTGTGCTGCTTTTTGTAGTAGCTTCTCATTGATATGTTTGCGCTGTTTGATTCCAAGTTTTTTAATACTTTCTACTTTTTTAATAAGGTTTCCTTGTCCTGTAAGCTTCTTCATGGTGCTATCATAGCTTCCTTTTACTGTGTTTAATTGATTACCTACTTTGAGTAGATCATCAGTTAGGTTTACAAACTGATCAAACAATCTCCCTGCCTGTGTTGCAATTTCTATAGCATTTTGTTGCTGCTTTTGATTATTCCACATGGTGTCAATGGTACGTAATGTAGCCAAAAGGGTAGAAGGGGTTACAATAACTATATTTTTCTCGAAGGCCCAAGCATATATGTTCTCATCGGTATTAATAGCCAATGCAAATGCAGGCTCTATAGGTATAAAAAGAAGCACAAAATCTGGACTCTCTATGGTGTATAGGTCGTGATAGTTTTTACTACTTAATTGATCTATGTGTTTTTTAAGAGAGTTTACATGCTCGGTTAGGTGTTGCTTTTTCAAATTTTCATCCTCCTCATTAACAAAACGCTCATAGGCCACGAGTGATACTTTAGAGTCAATAATCATTTTATTATCATCTGGCAGGTGTATTACAACATCTGGCAATACTCTTTTGCCATCTTCTGTGGTGAAACTAGATTGTACAAAATATTCTCTATCTTTTTCTAGACCACTTTTTTCTAGAACGCGCTCTAAGACTAATTCTCCCCAGTTTCCTTGAATCTTGTTGTCTCCTTTAAGAGCTTTTGTTAGGTTGTTTGCCTCCAGGCTCATTTGCTCGTTGAGTTCCTTTAGGCCAATAATTTGCTGCCTTAGAGTGGCGTGCCTGTCAATACTCTCTTTATTTGTGCTATCTACCTTTTGTTCAAACTTTTCAATTTTTGCTTGCAGGGGCTTTAAGATAGTATCAATATTCTCCTTGTTTTGTTTGGTGAATTTTTCAGATTTAGAATCTAGTATTTTATTTGCAAGATTTTCAAATTCTTTGGTGAATTTCTCCTGTATCTTTTCTAATTCTCCTCGTTCTTCAAGCAGTTTGTTCTCTAGATGTGTTATGGTGCTTGAGGCCTTGGAGAGTTGTATGGACACTGCGTCTTTCTCTTCTCTTATGGTTTCTCTTTCCTGAGACACCCTTTTTACACTAGCTTCTAGTTTTTCTATTTCGAGGGTTGTTTGTTGTAAACGCTCGTCTAGTTTGCCAGTGTTGTTCTTTGATTTTAATTGCGCAATAAAGTGCCCTATAAAACCTCCAAGAGCAAGCATGATTAAGGAACTAAATAAAAGTAATAGGGTTTGATTCAATGTGTTTGGTATTTACTGTGAGTGAAAACTTTTACAGTAAAGATACTAACTCTTATTATTGTAGGGGCATTAAGTCACAGAAAAACGACCTGTTTTTTTGTCAAAAACAACGATTTCGTTAGGGAATAAAACATCAAAAGCACCTTGCTTAATAAGATTGCAAGGGCTGTCAAAAGCGATGTTTTGCGGTGTCATAACCAGCATTTTGTCTGAAATTTGAATGGCTAAATCTATTTCATGGGTAGAAAATAAAATAGTCTTATTTTTCTCTACCGTTAATTTTTTAAGCAATTTAACAATAGCTGCTCTATGGTATAAATCTAGGTGAGTGGTAGGCTCATCTAATATAATAAGGGGCGTGTCTTGAGCTAAGGCTCTTGCTATATAAACACGCTGGAGTTGCCCGTCACTCAGCTCAAAACAGTTTTTGTTTTTTAAACTGGCTAGATCTGTATCTTCAAGCGCCTTTTGTATAATATCTTTATCTTTTTGTGTTAATCTCCCCATCCAATTTGTATGGGGTTGTCTTCCTAGACTTACGAGCTCTAAAACAGTAAGATTTTTAGATGCAGGAGCCTCTGTAAGTACCACACTGAGTTTACTAGATAACTCCAAGGAGCTATAGGTTGTAATTTCTTTAGCATCTATTTGCAGGCTTCCAGCTATTGTGGGTAGCATTGCTGTTAGGCTTTTTAGTAGGGTAGATTTCCCTATGCCGTTGCTTCCTACTAGCGCCACAAGGGTGCCCTGAGTGATAGAAAAATTTATAGCACTAGCAATAACAGTTACCTTCTTTTTGTTTTGATACCCAATGCTAAGATCATGGCAACTAATAGCGGTATGTTGAGAGAGACTGTCCATTAAAAAATAAGTTTTCTTTTACGCACCAATAACCAAATAACAACAGGCGCTCCAATGAGTGAAGTGATTGCATTAATGGGCAAAGTATATACTGTGCCGGGTAACTGGGCTATGGTGTCGCAAAC
>CAJXUG010000100.1:0-7671 GCA_913060785.1 uncultured Flavobacteriaceae bacterium
TATAAGAGACAGGTACTGTAAAGAGTTCTAGTCTTCCAATTAACATTAAAAAAGTAGCCCATAATTTTGCCAATGATGGCAAATCTGCATAGGTATGCACAGGGCCAAGATCTCCTAGAGCTGGACCTACATTACCAAGGGTTGATGCTGCAGCACCAAGGGCCGTTTTAAAATCAAGCCCTAGCACAGAAAAAACAATCACACCAACAATAAAGGACAGCATGTATAATATAAAAAAACCAAGAATATTAAAAACAATAGGCCGTTGTACAGCTCTAGTGTTATAACGTACGGGTAAAATTGCATTAGGGTGCAGGGTGCGTTTAAACTCTAAAACTCCGTTTTTAATCATAATTAAATGCCGTACAATTTTAATCCCTCCAGAGGTAGACCCAGAAGATCCACCCAAAAACATTAAACCAAATAAAGATATGGTCAAAATAGGAGTCCAGATAGCATAATCTGAGGTCACAAAACCTGTAGTGGTAACAATGGCTAATATCTGAAATAAACCGTGACGAACACTTGCTTCCAACTCTCCCCATACCATAGGGTGTACAATACTACTGGCGCTAAGATCAACTTTAAAGTAAATAACGGCTGCAAAAATAGCCGTGAGGGAAATAAGTAAAAATGAGTAGGTTTTAAACTCCTCATCACGAATTATTTTTGAAAACTTAAGCTTAAATGCAAAATAGCTGAGTACAAAATTAGTACCTGCCAGAAACATAAAAAACATAATTATATACTGTATAAGTGGCGTATCATTCCAGTGAGCTATACTAGCATTTTTAGTAGAAAAACCACCCGTACTCAGCGTGCTCAATGAATGATTAATAGCATCAAAAAAGCTCATCCCTGCAAGGCTTAACAATAAGGTCTCTGCAGCGGTATAACCCACATATATGAGCCACAATCGTTTTGCAGTATCTGTAATTCTTGGATGTAACTTATCTCCTCCAGGCCCAGGAGCCTCTGCAGCAAATAATTGCATTCCTCCAATACCCAGTAAGGGTAATATGGCAACAGCCAAAACAATAATACCCATGCCGCCTATCCAGTGGGTAATACTTCTCCAAAATAAAATACCCTTTGGAAGGCTCTCTACATCATTTAAAATACTAGCTCCCGTTGTAGAATAGCCACTCATGGTTTCAAAAAAAGCATTGGTAAATGAGGGTATTGCGCCTGTAAACAAATACGGCAGTGTGCCGGCCAAAGACATAATCACCCAGCCCATTGCCACAACAATATATCCGTCTCTTTTGTGTAGTTCTTTTTTGTGCGCGCGGGTTAAAAACATTACTAAGCCTCCTGTTGCCAGAGTAACTAGCCCTGAGAGTAACATTTGCTGAAGTACACCATCGTTGTAGACGGCGCTCATTATGGAAGCAATTAACATAAAAGAGCCGTTTACCGCTAGGAGTAGGCCCATGATATGTGCAATAATTTTATGGTTTACTTGTTTAAAAAAACTCATTACACAAAGAGTTTTTCTACTTTACTTATGGACTGCGGCTGGCAACACACAACAACACGATCACCGCTTTGTATTTTAAAATCACCCAGTGCAATTTGCCCCTCACCATCTCTTACCACACCACCAATTATGGCAGAGCGAGGGATATCAATATCTCGTATGGTCTTGTTTGTTACAATAGAAGATGGTGTTACCACAAACTCCAACAACTCTGCATTCATGTTGTTAAGCTTGGTCATAGCAACAACCTCCCCTTTACGTATGTACCTAAAGATATTGTTGGCTGCTAGTAATTTTTTATTAATTAAAGTGTCAATTCCTATAGAGTGAGACAACTGAAAGTAGTCCATATTCTCTACAAGGGCAATTGTTTTTTTAACCCCTTTAGATTTCGCTACCAAACAAGACATGATATTGGTTTCACTATTTCCTGTTACAGAAATAAAAGCATCCATGTCTTGAACATCCTCCTCTAGGAGTAGTTCTACATTTCTTCCATCACCGTTAATAACCAGGCAACTTGGTATGTCATCGGCAATTTCAAAAGCCTTTTCCTTATCGTTCTCGATAAGCTTAACGTTGAATCTGTTTTTACATAGATCACTGGCTGTTTTATACCCAATGTTACTCCCTCCCAAAATCATAACATTTCTAATCTCGTGCCGCTCTTTTCCGGTAAGCTCGTAGATTTCATCAACACCTTCTTTGGTGGTTATAAAATAAACTTGATCTCCTTCTTTAAACTGAGTATCTCCTCTAGGTATAATAGTATATTGAGTACCATAACGCTGCATGGCTATAGGGACGTACTTTAAATTAGGAAACACACTTGCCACCTCTTTAACTGTTTTATCTATAAAACTATTGGTGCGGTTTAAATGCAGACCAATCATAGTTAAGGCGCCGCCTTCAAACTCATAGGTGTCATTAAAAGCACTTTGATTGAGTAGCAACTCTATTTCATTGGCAGCCAAAGACTCTGGAGAAATTAGCTCATCGATTCCAAATTTGGTGAAACCAACCTCATCTTTACGATCTATAAATTCTGTATTAGAAATTCTAGCTATGGTCCTCTTTGCACCTAATTGTTTGGCCAAAACGCAAACAGTAATATTGGTAGTCTCTGAGGAGGTTACAGCTATGACCAAATCTGTGTCAGTAACATTGCTGTCTTCCAAGACCTTAATAGAGGTAGCATCTCCGCGAACAACGCGTATATCTAGATGGGTGTCTGCATATGACAAGGAATCTCTGTGGGTATCAATAAGTGTGATGTCCTGAGACTCAAAAGATAATAATTTTGCCAAATGGAACCCTACTTCACCCGCACCGGCGATAATAATTTTCATAACAGTATTTAGAAATAAGGTGCAAATGTATTGAATTTTTAAATCACAAAGGCTTCTGCAGAGGGTATCTTCTAATTTGAGAATCATCCTACAACCAAATAAGGGCTTTTACAAGATGATTTATTTTAATATGGTTTTAAAAAATTGAAAAAAAGTAACAATAAAAAATGTTATTTTTGCACCCGAAATGACATCACAAAAAAAAGTAACTCCTTACAAAGATTCTACCCTCAATAAAAAAGAGCAGGTAGAACAAATGTTTGACACCATATCAAATAAGTATGACAATCTCAACAGAGTCATCTCTTTAGGTACAGACTTAAAATGGCGCCGAAAAGTACTGCAAATGGCAAAAAATCATACCCCTAACAGCATCCTAGATGTTGCTACAGGTACCGGTGATTTAGCCATACAATTTGCCAAACACATTGCCGCAAAAAAAATCATAGGTTTCGATCTCTCTGAGGGAATGTTATCGATGGCCCGCAAAAAAGTAAACAACACGGCTTTACAGGCAAAATTAGATTTTATTAAAGGAGATGGTGAGGCTATGCCCTTTGAGGACAATAGCTTTGATGTGGTTACGGTATCTTTTGGAGTACGGAATTTTGAAAATCTAGAAAAAGGTCTATCTGAAATACTGCGTGTATTAAAAACAGGAGGACTCTTTATTATATTAGAAACCTCTGTTCCAGAAAGGTTTCCTTTCAAACAAGGATACCATATTTACAGTAAAAACATCCTACCTTTAGTAGGTTCCTTGTTTAGCAAGGATAAAGTTGCTTACAACTACCTAAGTGAAAGCGCCTCTGTTTTTCCTTATGGAGAAGCATTAAACAATATTTTAAGAAAAACTGGGTTTATAGAGGTGCAACACAAACCACAAACCTTTGGTGTAGCCACCATTTATAGCGCTACAAAATAGCATGAAAAAACTACTAATACTTCTGGCCTTAGGACTGCTCACTCAAAGTGTTCAAGCGCAACTATTTAGCAGAGAACGCCTGTCTAACCTAGAAACCTTTGATGCTAAGTTTTTAACTTGGGGTTATTTTTTAGGCTTTAACAGCTATGATTTTAAAATCGAGTACAACGATGAGCTGGGCAATACCAATACAGATGTAATTGTTGAACCAACCACAGGGTTTAACGTGGGGCTTATTGGAGATATGCGCATCAATAAGTACCTTAATCTTAGGGTAGAGCCAGGACTTTATTTTACTCAAAGAAACCTAATCTTTCCAAGAATTGGAGATGAAATAGCCGCACTACGTGAGGTTAAATCTACCTATATTCACCTGCCTTTATTACTAAAATTTAGCACCAAGAGGCTAAATAACTGGAAGCCTTTTGTGATTGGTGGAGTTTCTACTTCTTTAAATCTATCAAGTAACGAGAAAAACCCTGAAGACAATAGCTTAGGGCAATTTAGAACCACGCGCATTACCAACTATTTTGAACTTGGTTTTGGGGTAGACATCTATTTATATTTCTTTAAGTTCACACCCTCTATTAGAGGCGTGTTTGCAACTAGTGATGAGCTTGTGCCAGATAACAATCCATTAAGTCAATGGACCTCAAATCTCAGCGCTATTAATTCTCGGGGGATGTTTATTAATTTTACATTTCAGTAGTACGTGCAAACTCACTAAGGAGTATTGCTGTGGCAGAGGCCACATTCAAACTCTCTGTAGCGTGCATCTCCCCAAATTGCGCAATAGCAATTTGATGGGTAGAAAGGGCTTTTGTTTTTTGAGAAACCCCATTTGCTTCATTACCCATAATTAATATTGCATCACTAGCCAAGGTGGCATTATACACATTTTCTCCATCCATAATGGCTGTATAGACAGGCACTTTAGCTTGTTTTAGGTATGGATGAATATCTAAGTAATGAATTGGAACCCTAGCTATAGAACCCATAGTAGCTTGAACCACCTTAGGATTGTAACAATCTACAGTATCTAGGGAACATACTAATTGGCTAACTCCAAACCAATCACAAAGCCTAATTATAGTTCCTAGATTTCCAGGATCTCTAACGGCATCTACCACAAGGGTGAGCCCAGTGGTTAAAAGCGGTTTTGGAGAAGGTATTTTAAAGATTGCCAAAGAGGTGTTGGCGGTTTTTAAACAACTAATTTTTTGAAGCAGCACTTCTGAAATATCAGAAACTTGACTATCAGTAGTCTTTGCATTGGTTTGATAATGGCTATGAAGCTCAAGCCCCTGGTTTAAAAGCTCATCTATAACCTTTGCTCCTTCTGCAATAAAAAGACCTTCTTTGTTTCGGTACTTTTTTTGCTGCAAACTCGTTATTAGTTTTATTTGACCTTTACTTATCAAATTGTAGTATTTTTGATTTTTAGATAAACAACCTTTTGACCCTCTTGAAAATAGGCACCACAAAAATATCATTAATTTTAGGAATTACGATGCTCCTAGTGTCCTGTAATGTAGTTAAAAATGTAACCCAAGAGCAACTTTTACTTACAAAAAACACCATTGAGGTAGACGGACAAAAAATAGAAGACTTTGGGGTGTTTAGCCAATTAACTCAGAGCCCTAACACTAAAATACCTTTAATTGGTATTCCTGCAGGATTACATTTATACAATTTTGCAGATCAACAGCCAGACAGCACATTTACAACTTGGTTGGAAAAAAAACCAAAAAGAGAACAAAGATTAACACGTCTGCTTTCCAAAAAGCAACTAAACGAGTTAGGAAATTACTACGTAGGTTTTAACCAATGGTTGAAAAAATCTGGAGATGCACCAGTGCTAATTAATGAAAATAAAACCAAAAAATCCCTGGAGCGAATCAAGCAGTGGTACGCAAAAAAAGGATGGTTTAATGTAAAGGTAGGTTATGATGTTACAAAAAATAAGCGCAAAGCCAACAGGGCAGAGATTACCTATAATGTAACGCTAAAAGATCCTTATTTTGTAAATAATATTGAGCAGAAAATTGCCTCTCCAATTATAGACTCTATCCTAAAGGCCACTAAAAATAACACCTTCATAAAAAAATCAACTCAGTATGCTGCTACAGATTTTGAGAACGAGCGGGAGCGCATAAACATTCAACTACGCAACTCTGGCTTGTATAACTTTGATAGAGACTACATAAATTTTGAGGCAGACACCGTTAATACCGGTAACAAAGTTAACATTACCTATATCATACCCCAGCGCTCTATTGAAGTTAATGATACTACCAAAACGGTGCCTTTTAAGGTCTATAAGGTAAATGATGTGAAAATCATAACAGATTACTCCTTTGCCAACCAAGGAAGAAAGTTTAAAGATTCTGTTCGCTATAACGGCTATACATTATTTAGTTACGACAAATTAAAATACAACCCAAAAGCCATTACAGATGCCATTGCTATTTTACCCAACAACATCTACAGAGATGTAGACAGAAATCTAACCTACAACCAACTTAGTGATTTAAAAGTTTTTAAATACCCAAATATCACCTACAAGGAAGACCCATCTAATCAAAGTTTGGTGAGTACTATTTTTTTAACCCCAAGAAAAAAAGCAACCTTAGATGCAAGTTTTGACACTTATACCTCAACTATCCAGCAACTGGGTATTGGATTTAAAGGCTCATTGTTTTTAAGAAATGTTTTTAGAGGAGCTGAGATTTTACAAATATCAGGAAATGGCTCACTGGGAGCCTCAAAAGATGTTGCAGATAACAATAGCTTTTTTAATATTTCAGAATTTGGTGTAACCTCAAAACTCTCTATCCCTCGGGTTATGCTGCCTATTAACGTAGATAGATGGATCCCCAAATACATGGCACCAACCACAAATATTAGTCTTGGGTTTAACGCGCAAAATAATATTGGACTAGACAGACAAAACCTAAGTGGTGTTTTTAATTACAATTGGCGACCATCAAAAACTAGAACAAATAGTTTTGATTTATTTAACGTGCAGTTTGTTAGAAACCTTAATACCAGTAACTACTTTAACATTTATACCAACTCCTACAATCAAGCAAATGATATAGCGCAGGATATTGAGAACTCCAATCCAGGAACTATAGACCCTTCTCTGTATTCTATCTCTCAAGATAATGGAATCCAATTACAGATTCCCTCGGGAATAGATGCGTTTTTAAACAATAGTGCTCAAGGAGCCTATCCGCTGGATCAGGATCAAACCAACACCCTTTTTAGTGTGATCCAACGCGAGGCTAGATTAACAGAAAACAACCTTATTTTTGCGACAAATTTTACCTGGACACGAGATACTAGAGAAACTATTTTTGATAAAAATTTCTCAAGACTCCGCTGGAAACTAGAAACAGCTGGAGAGATACTCTCGGGCATTTCAAACATTCTTGGACTTGAAAAAAACAATAATAAAAACTATGAAACACTGGGAGTTGTTTTTTCTCAATATGCAAAAGTAGAAGCCGAGTTTATAAAACACTGGCAGGTCTCTAATGATTATGTTGTAGCAATACGTGCCTTTGGAGGTATCGCCATTCCTTACGGAAATAGTGAAAGCATCCCCTTTACAAGAAGTTATTTTGCCGGTGGAGCTAATGACAATAGAGGCTGGAGACCCTATGATTTGGGTCCAGGATCTAGCGGTAGCCTGTTCGAGTTTAACGAAGCTAACTTCAAACTTGCTTTTAACCTAGAATACCGTTTCCCAATTTTAGGAGCCTTAAAAGGAGCACTATTTGTAGATGGAGGAAATATCTGGAATGCTCTGGATAATGTAAAAGACGAGTCCCTCAAATTTAGTGGCTTAGAAGATTTAAAAGAACCTGTCTCTTATACACATCTCCGAGCCCACGAGACAGGCAGAAATCTCG
>CAJXUG010000101.1:0-7469 GCA_913060785.1 uncultured Flavobacteriaceae bacterium
CGAGATTTCTGCCTGTCTCGTGGGCTCGGAGATGTGTATAAGAGACAGATTTAAGTATCGTGTTTCATCAAAGGAGATTTTTTCAAATTTAATGTCTATTTTGGGTTTGCCGTTATAGGTTGTCTTAATACGGTACACTCCATTTTTATTGTAGGCTCCATTTTGTTGATCTGTGGCGGCAATACCAAAACCAATTTTTCCGTAAGCACTAATTTTTTCTGTTTTATAAGAGCCGTCTTTTTGTTTTATAATTCTAAGTTTTACTGGTGTCATAGAGTGATTGACAGAAGCGTCATTGCTTGTAGGATAGGCAAGAACACTAGTTATAGATGGATCTTTACTATCTGGTATTTCTAAGCCAAACAGCATTGGATTCATGGGTCTAGAATAAGAATCTCTAATCTCATAATGAAGATGTGGGCCGCCACTACTTCCTGAATTACCTGTGTAGGCAATAAGATCTCCTTTTTTAACTAGGAGCGAATTTTCCTTTGGGAAAAGTTCAATCTCATATCTTTCTTTTTTGTATTGATTTTGTTTTACAAAGTCTTGTATGGCAGGTTCAAATTTTTGAAGATGGGCATACACTGTGCTATAACCATTAGGGTGTTTGATGTACAATGCTTTACCATAGCCGTAATGTCCTACTTTAATTCTACTCACGTAACCATCTGCAGGAGCGTAGATTGGGATTCCACTTCTTTGTTGAGTTTTAATATCTAGACCGCTATGAAAATGATTGCTGCGCAGTTCGCCAAAACTTCCAGAGAGTATCATCGGAATGTCTAAGGGATTGGAAAAATAATTTGGATCAATCGTTTTTTGTGCTTGTAATTGAAAAACTGAAACAACTAGTAGAATACGTAATAGGTTCATAATATGCTTAAATCTGTCTACTATAAAGGGAAGTGGTACACAAATATTGTGATACTCTTTCAATAAAACAAAAATTAATGCAAAAGAGTTTGTTTATTACCTAGGGTCGGTTAACTTTGTGATAATAGTATTGAAATACCCAATGTATGAGTTCTATTATAGAACAAGTTGATTCTCTAGAAGATAAGATTAGTAAACTCTTGGTTAAGTATTCACAACTTACGCAAGATAAAGCCTCTTTAGAGCAAGAGATCAAACTATTAAAAGAACAGCAAAGCAGATTTTCTTCTGAGATTTCAGAATTAACAACAACATGCAGTACTTTAAAATTGGCAAATTCGATGCTAGGCAGCGACCAATATAAACGAGATACAAAACTCAAAATAAATGCTCTTGTTCGGGAAATTGATCAGTGTATTACACACCTTTCTCAATAGCAATAAGATATGTCAAACCAATTAAAAATTAAACTTTCTATAGCAGACCGGGTGTACCCATTAACAATACATCCAGACCAAGAAGAGGGCCTTAGAAAAGCCGCAAAAAAAATAGAGGGAATGATTAAAAAGTTTGAAAGCAGCTACGCAGTTAGAGACAAGCAAGATGTTCTTGCCATGTCTGCATTGCATTTTGCAACCCAAGTAGAGCAAAAAAATATTGAAACGGTAGAAGGTGGACAAACAATAGTGCACAAGATTAAAGCACTAAATGATTTATTACAAGACCAACTAACGTAACGTTCTTTTAAATACAAATAGGTTACTGCCTACATTAATATACATTTTGGTAAACTCAACAGAAATTCTTTTGAGAAGGATGAGTTAAAGTTGTAAAAGCGCGCCGTCTTTGTGCGGATTCTTGATCAGCTTGTTAGTCCTAAACTTTTTTTAAAGGAGTTTACGCAAATCAAATATTGATGTAGGTTTTTTTATGCTCAATTTTTTGAGCACACTTTAGAAATAGTAAGCCCCAGAATTTTAGGGTATAACAATTAACAAATACAATCATGGACAATATAGTCATCACTATAATAACAGCAGTAGCAGCATTAGCAGTAGGGTTTATAATAGCCAAAATGTTAGAGAAAAACAATGCGGCTACCGCGATAGCTTCTGCAAAAAAAGAAGCAGTAAGTATTATTAAAAATGCTGAGAAAGATGGAGAGTCTTTAAAGAAAGACAAGATGCTACAAGCCAAAGAGCGCTTTATTGAGTTAAAGTCTGAGCATGAAAAAGTGATCAATTCTCGAGAAAGAAAAATGGTAGAGGCAGAAAAGCGAACCAGAGATAAAGAATCTCAGGTTTCTAGTGAATTGGCAAAAAGTAAAAAAGCTAACGATGAACTAGAAAACAAAAAGCAATCATACACTGAGCGGTTGGTTTTTATTGAAAAAAAACAACTCGATTTAGATAAGATGCATAAAAGCCAAGTAGAACAATTGGAGGTTATCTCTAGTCTATCTGCAGATGATGCAAAAACTCAATTAATGGAAACCCTCAAGGATGAAGCCAAAACAGCTGCCATGGGGTATATACAAAACTCTGTTGAGGAAGCTAAGATGACCGCACAGCAAGAGGCTAAAAAAATCATCATAAGCACCATACAACGAATTGGTACTGAAGAGGCGGTTGAGAACTGTGTCTCTGTGTTTAATCTAGAGAGTGATGATGTAAAAGGGCGTATTATTGGTCGTGAGGGAAGAAATATTAGAGCCATTGAGGCGGCCACTGGAGTAGAAATTATAGTGGATGACACCCCTGAGGCAATTATTCTTTCTTGTTTTGATAGTGTAAGAAGAGAGGTAGCAAGACTATCATTACATAAACTAGTAACAGATGGTAGAATACACCCAGCTAGGATAGAAGAAATTGTAAAGAAGACTTCTAGACAAATTGAAGAAGAAATCATAGAGGTTGGTAAGCGTACAGTTATTGATTTAGGAATACACGGGTTGCAACCAGAACTTATAAAAGCAGTTGGGCGTATGAAATACCGCTCTTCATACGGTCAAAACTTATTACAACATTCAAGAGAGGTTGCTAAGCTTTGTGGGGTTATGGCTAGTGAACTGGGTTTAAATCCAAAACTGGCTAAAAGAGCAGGACTGCTCCATGATATTGGTAAAGTGCCAGAGACAGAAACAGAACTACCTCATGCAATTCTAGGAATGCAATGGGCAGAAAAGTATGGAGAGAAACCAGAGGTGTGTAATGCAATTGGTGCCCATCACGATGAAATTGAAATGACAAGTCTACTCTCACCAATAGTTCAGGTTTGTGATGCTATTAGTGGGGCAAGACCTGGTGCAAGACGCCAAGTACTTGATAGTTATATACAGCGTTTAAAAGATCTTGAGGATATTGCCTTTGGTTTTGGTGGTGTAAATAAAGCCTACGCTATTCAAGCAGGAAGAGAGTTAAGAGTTATGGTAGAAAGTGAGAAGGTATCTGATGATAAAGCTGCGCAATTATCTTTTGAAATTTCTCAAAAAATCCAGACAGACATGACCTATCCAGGTCAAGTAAAAGTTACGGTAATTAGAGAGACTAGGGCAGTAAATATTGCCAAGTAATTTTTACTAAACATTAAGCAAAAAGCTTTTTTGATACTTGTATTGGAAAAGTTTTTTTTGGTTTTATAGGTAATTACGTTCTACATAAAAGGGACCAAAAGGCACCACAGAACAGATAATAGCTATAAAGAGCTTTTTGATACTCCAATGTAACACGCGCCAAGCATAAATAGCAAAGGCAATGTATAATATAAACAAAACTCCGTGAGCCATACCCACAACTTTGACTAGTTGGGGCATATCCCAAATATACTTTAAGGGCATTGCAATACAAAGCAGTACTATAAATGATACAGCTTCTAGGGAACTTATAATTTTAAATACTTTGATGCCTTTTTTCAAACCAACTATTTTTTACAAATATAGTTGCCAAATATCTACCTAGCAGGTGTTTTAAGAAAATTTTCACCCTTTATTTTCTAACAAAATAGTACCTTTCCTTTTTTAATACTTGAAATTACACATCATGAAATCAACTGCTATTTTTACGACTTTATTTCTTTGTGTAGCCACGCTATCCTGTGATAAAAAAAACGACACAGGTAATACAGATAATGGCTTCACACTTAATTACGAGAAATTCACTTTAGCTAATGGTCTTGAGGTTATCTTACATGTAGATAAGAGTGATCCTATTGTTGCAGTTGCCACTGTGATGCATGTAGGGTCTAATAGAGAAAAACCTGGAAAAACTGGATTTGCTCATTTCTTTGAACACATGTCCTTTAATGACAGTGAAAATGTTCCTGTAGGAGCAAACCGTAAAATGATTCCAGAGTGGGGAGGAAGCCGTAATGGTGGAACTTGGAGCGATGGTACTATATACTATGAAGTTGTTCCTAAGGATGCCTTCGAGAAAATTCTTTGGATAGACAGTGATCGCTTCGGGTATATGTTAAACACCGTTACCAAAGAAGCACTAGAGCGAGAAAAACAAGTAGTTAAAAACGAAAAACGCCAACGCGTAGATAATGCTGCCTACGGGTATACAGATGAAATTATCCGTAAAAATTTATATCCACAAGGACACCCTTACAGCTGGACTGTTATAGGCGCATTACCAGATTTGCAGGCTGCAACCCTGGAAGATGTAAAAGAATTTCATAAAGAGTACTACGGCGCCGCAAACGCCTCTTTGGTAATTGCAGGAGATATTGATATACCTGAGACAAAAAAACTTGTACAACAATGGTTTGGTGAAATACCAAGAGGGCCAGAGGTAGCTTTCATGGCTCCAATGCCAGTAACTTTACAAGAAACAAAAACTTTGTTTTTTAAAGACAATTTTGCAAAACTACCTGAACTACGTATGGTGTTTCCAACGGTAGAGAACTATAATAAAGATTCTTATGCTTTACAGATACTAGGGCAATTACTTAGTGGAAGCAAGAAATCTGCACTCTACAAAACCATTGTAGAGGAATCTAAGCTAGCGCCAAATGTAGGGTCTTACCAAAACAGTAATGAGCTTGCCGGTGAGTTTATTATTAGAGTAAGAGCAAACCAAGGTGTTGCTCTAGATGATGTAAAACAAGCCATAGACCAAGGACTATTAAATTTTGAAACCAATGGCTTTACAGATAATGAGCTAACTCGCATCAAAGCAGAACTTGAAACTCAGGTCTACCAAGGAGTTGCTACAGTTTTAAATAAAGCCTTCCAGTTGGTTCGTGACAACGAATTTGCTGGTGATCCTGAGCAAACTATTAAAGATACTCAAATCATCAAAAATTTAACTAGAGATGATATCACCCGTGTATACAATACCTATATCAAAGACAAACATTTTATACTCTCTAGCGTGGTTCCAAAAGATACTCCAGAGCTTGCTGTGAGTGGTTCTAAACAGGCAAGTGTTTGGATTGAGCAGATTGGCACAATGGCGGCAAGTGAACAGGTTAGCCAAGGAGCAGAGGCTGTCTATGAAAAAACAGCAACTACTTTTGATAGATCTGAGCCAGATTTTACAGAAACACCTTTACTGAAAATGCCAACCATCTGGAGCGCTAATCTTGATAATGGTATGGCATTATATGGTATTGAAAACAATGAATTACCCCTAGTTAATTTTCAACTTTCCATTAAAGGAGGCCATACTCTAGATCCAGATTTAAAAGCTGGTGTAGCATCATTAATGGCAGATTTAATGAATGAAGGTACCCAAAGTAAAACAGCTGCAGAGCTGGAGGAGGCAATAGGTCTTCTTGGGTCAAGCATATACATTAGCGCTGGAGTTGAACAAATTACTGTAACAGGTAGCTCTCTAGATCGTAATTTTGGAGAAACCATTGCCCTTGTGCAAGAGATGTTAATTTCTCCGCGTTGGGATGAGACAGAGTTTTTGCGTTTAAAGCAAGAATTACAAACCTCATTAAAAGGCAGAGAGGCTAACCCAAGGGCTATAGCTGCTGTTAATTTTAATAAATTACTCTATGGCCAGACCCATCCTTATGGTGTTCCCACCAGTGGTACCCTTAAGAGTGTTTCATCTATTACTCTTGATGATGTAAAACAGTTTTACACCAATATATCTCCCAAAGTTGCAAGTTTTCATGTGGTAGGAAATGTTAGTAAATCTCAAGTAGAACAAACCCTTGAAAGTATTAATAACAATTGGCAAGCCACTGATGTTGAAATGAGAAGTTATGACGCGCCTTCTCACAATAAAGCTGGCACTCTTTACTTTATAGATGTTCCAAACGCCAAGCAGTCTGTGGTATATGTTGGAGATATTGCTTTATCTGCTACTAACCCAGATGCTAAAAAGCTAGACTTTGCTAATGAAATATTAGGCGGTGGCTCCAGTGGTAGACTTTTTCAAACATTGCGTATTGGTAAGGGGTATACCTACGGGGCGTATTCTAGAATACCAAAAAGAATGGATAAAGCTGCTTTTGCAATTTCCTCTAGTGTAAGAGCAAATGCTACTTTAGCATCATTACAGATTATTCAGCAAATGGTTCAAGACTACGGCGCTGGTTTTACAGACAAGGATGTTACTCTCACACAAAACAAAGTCATAAAAGCCAACACCCGTGCTTTCGAATCTTTTGGAGCAAAACTAGGGCTACTTAGCAATATTAGCACGTATTCAAAAGACTTGGATTATGTAGATAAAGAACAAGAGCTACTTGCTAGTATGACACTTGAAGATTTTAAAACAGTAATTAATAAATACATCAATGAAAATAACATGGTTTATCTGGTTGTTGGAGATAAGGCGTCGCAGCTCTCCGAGGTTAAAAAACTAGGAAAACCTGTTATCCAGTTAGATATCTACGGAAATAAAATATAATATGACACAATTACAAGGGAAAGTAGCTTTCATCACCGGTGGGAGTAAAGGAATTGGTTTTGGAATAGCTCAAGTATTGCTCCAAAAAGGAATACATGTAGCCATTACAAGCAGATCTTTAGAGAGTGCACAAAAGGCAGCAAATCAGTTATCTGTATTTGCCGCAGACTCTGCCAAGGTATTGGCTTTTAAGGCAGATGTACGAGACTACCAACAGCAACAAGATGCAGTAAAGGCTACAGAAAGTTCCCTAGGTAGTATTGATATTGTTATTGCAAATGCTGGTTTAGGAGTTTTTGGAAGTATTGAAGACATTACAATAGAGGGCTGGAACCAAGTTATAGAGACCAATTTAACGGGCGTGTTTTATACGTTAAAAAGTACCCTTAGCTCTCTAAAAAAAACCAAAGGATATTACATTACTATTTCTAGTTTGGCCGGTACAAATTTCTTTGCAGGAGGTACTGCATACAATGCAAGTAAATTTGGTGTCACAGGATTTAGTCAGGCTGCGATGCTTGATTTGCGTGCTCATGGCATCAAGGTAAGTACCATTATGCCTGGTAGTGTCTCTACTTATTTTAACGGAAATGAGCCTAGCCAGAAAGACGCCTGGAAAATACAACAAGAGGATATTGGAGAATTGGTGGTAGATTTACTAAAAATGAATCCTAGAACACCTGTCTCTTATACACATCTCCGAGCCCACGAGACAGGCAGAAATCT
>CAJXUG010000102.1:0-7432 GCA_913060785.1 uncultured Flavobacteriaceae bacterium
CTATCCTCTTCGTCGGCAGCGTCAGATGTGTATAAGAGACAGCCTCTAAAGGATGTGAACGCTATTATGGAAATGCTGCCTCACCGTCCACCTTTTTTACTGGTAGATAAAATTATGGAACTCAGCAGTAATCACGTTATTGGTCTTAAAAATGTGACCATGAATGAGCCTTACTTTGTTGGGCATTTCCCAGGAACACCTGTTATGCCTGGAGTTTTAATTGTAGAAGCGATGGCTCAAACAGGAGGGATACTAGCTTTGAGTACAGTGCCAGATCCAGAAAACTATCTGACATTTTTCATGAAAATTGACAATGCCAAATTTAAAAGACAAGTTAACCCTGGAGATACGTTAATATTCAAGCTAGAACTTATAACACCAATTAGACGCGGTATTGTACATATGCAAGGAACTGCCTATGCAAACAATAAAATTGTTACAGAAGCCGAGTTAATGGCTCAGATTGTTAAAACAAAAAAATAATTAAATGAATCAACCACTAGCTTACGTACATCCTGGCGCAAAAATCGCTAAAAACGTTGTTATAGAACCATTTACAACCATCCACAATAACGTTGTTATTGGAGATGGAACTTGGATAGGCTCTAATGTAACGATCATGGAAGGTGCCAGAATAGGCAAAAATTGTAATATTTTTCCAGGAGCAGTAATTTCAGCTGTACCCCAAGATTTGAAATTTCAAGATGAGGAAACTACCGTAGAAATTGGAGATAATGTAACCATTCGTGAATATGTTACAGTAAACAGAGGTACTGTAGATAGAGGGAAAACTGTCATTGGTGATAATTGCCTTATTATGGCCTATTGCCATATTGCCCACGATTGTATTGTAGGTAACAATTGTATCTTTTCAAATAATAGTACATTGGCTGGTCATTGTACAGTGGGAGATTTTGTTATTCTTGCAGGGATGACTGCAGTTCATCAATTTTGCATGATAGGAAATCACGCATTTGTAACAGGAGGTTCATTGGTTCGTAAAGACGTACCACCTTTTGTAAAAGCTGCCAGAGAACCTTTATCTTACGTAGGAATAAATTCTATTGGTCTAAGACGAAGAGGTTTCTCTCCAGATAAAATAAAAGAGATACAAGGTATTTACAGACTTTTGTTTCAGAAAAACCACAACACTTCTCAGGCAGCCTCTATTATTGAAGCTGAAATGGAAGCAACACCAGAGCGTGATGAGATACTAGAATTTATCAAAAATGCGAAACGAGGTATCATGAAAGGATATTTCAGCAATAATTAATACTGAAACATTACACATTAATAGCGTGATACATTTTTAAAGTGTTATCACATCAAACTAAAAACAATAATAATGGCAAGTACATCAGATATTAGAAACGGTTTATGTATTAAATATAACCACGATATTTTTAAAGTAATTGAGTTTTTACATGTTAAACCTGGAAAAGGGCCTGCATTTGTAAGAACAAAGCTAAAGAGTGTTACCAATGGTAAGGTTATAGATAACACTTTTTCTGCAGGGCATAAGCTAGAAGATGTACGTGTTGAGACCCATAAATTTCAATACCTATACAACGATGGTGATTTTTATCATTTCATGAACCAAGAAGATTACACTCAAATTCAATTAGTAGAAGCTGCCTTAGACAAACCAGAACTCATGAAAGAAGGAGAGGTGGTAACAGTAATCATTAACGCTGAAGACAACGCACCACTTTCTGTAGATTTACCAGCTAGTGTTATTTTAGAGGTGACTGCCACAGAACCAGGCATGAAGGGTAATACAGCTACAAATGCAACAAAGCCCGCTACTGTAGAAACAGGCGCAACGGTAAACGTACCATTGTTTATAAATGAAGGAGATAAAATTAAAGTAGATACAGAAAAAGGTGCTTACAAAGAACGCGTTAAAGAATAGATTTTCTTTACCAGTAATTTAAATCCCAACATATGTCACAATACGTTGGGATTTTTTATATTTGGTAACCCAATAAAACAAACAATGAAATTCTCTATACCCCAAACCCTAGAAAGCATCGCAACAATTTTAAGTTGTGATTTTGTAGGTGATTCTAATTTTACTGTACTTGGCATGAATGAAATTCATGTGGTGGAGCCAGGTGATATTGTTTTTGTTGACCATCCAAAATATTATGATAAGGCATTAAGCTCTGCCGCTAGTGTTGTTTTAATTAATAAAAAAGTAGCCTGCCCACCTGGAAAAGCTTTGTTAATTTCTGAAGACCCTTTTAGTGATTTTAACAAACTCACCAATTATTTTAACCCCTTTAAAAAAGCGACAGATCTTGTTTCTAGTACCGCTACTGTTGGGCAAAATACCATTATACAACCCAACGTTTTTATAGGTAATAATGTGCGTATAGGTACTAATTGTGTTATTCATAGCAATGTGGTTATTTATGACAATACGGTAATTGGCAATAACGTTACCATTCATGCAGGAACTATTTTGGGAGCAGATGGTTTTTACTATAAAAACAGGCCAAAATCTTTCGACAAACTTCTAAGTGGAGGTAATGTTGTAATACAGGACGATGTAGATATAGGCGCTCTGTGTACTATAGATAAAGGTGTAACCGCATCCACTACCATTGGTCAAGGCTCAAAGCTAGACAATCAAGTGCATGTTGGGCACGATACTGTTATTGGTAAAAGGTGTCTTATTGCAGCGCAAGTTTGTATTGCAGGCTGTGTTGTTATAGAAGACCTTGTTACACTTTGGGGGCAAGTAGGTATAACCAGTGGTGTAACTATTGGTAAAAAAGCAGTAATTTCGGGGCAAAGTGGTGTAAGTAAGTCACTTGAAGGATATAAGGCCTATTTTGGTAGCCCTGCAGATGAAATTAGAAAAAAACACAAAGAATTAGCATCTATAAAGCTTATACCAAGTATTATTGAAAAATTAGATAATTTATAATGAGTACAAACGCAAAAAATATAGTTAAAAGGTTTTATCAAACAGATTTTGTAACAGATGCCCAAGCAGGTAAAAGTCTTTTACATGATGATATTGTTCTGGTTTGGAATAGCACAGAGGGGCTAACCATTATGCATCAGAAAGAAATTGTTGATACATTCGAAGAAATTAGTAGAACCTATGATGAGCTTCGTATTGAGGTAAGTCATGTATTAGAGGATGAGAATTTTGTAACCATTAGATATAAGTACTACATTAGAACGATAGAGAACCCTGACGAGGAGCTAGGTATTGCTCATTTTATTGCTATTTGGGAAATTAAAGATGGTAAACTATATCGTGGCCATCAAATCAGTCAACCCGTAATGAGTATTGATGATTCTAACGGTACCTACAACAAAGTAAAAGTTTAAACTTTGTTTCTTACCCAAAACAAAAATAGTACCTTTGCAGCGCAAAAGTATTGGTTATTTTTTGACTGAAATTTTAACCTAACCATAGCCTTTGTTTCAAGAGATACATTAACATAGACAAAATATATTCATGAGTGTTTTAGTAAATAAAGATTCAAAAATTATAGTTCAAGGATTTACAGGTAGTGAAGGTACTTTTCACGCTGGCCAAATGATTGAATATGGTACCAATGTAGTTGGTGGAGTAACCCCAGGTAAGGGAGGACAAAGTCACCTTGAAAGACCTGTTTTTAATACCGTTGCAGAAGCGGTAGCTAAAGTAGGAGCAGATACTACCATTATATTTGTACCACCTGCATTTGCTGCTGATGCAATAATGGAGGCTGCAGATGCTGGAATTAAAGTAATAATTACCATCACAGAAGGAATTCCTGTTGCCGATATGATAAAAACGGCAAACTACATTAAAGATAGAGATTGTAGATTAATTGGTCCTAACTGCCCTGGTGTTATTACTCCTGGAGAGGCAAAAGTTGGTATTATGCCAGGTTTTGTATTTAAAAAAGGAACTATCGGTATTGTTTCAAAATCTGGAACCCTTACCTATGAAGCAGCAGATCAAGTTGTAAAACAGGGCTTAGGAATTACAACTGCAATTGGCATAGGTGGTGATCCAATTATTGGAACAACTACCAAAGAAGCTGTAGAGATGCTAATCAATGACCCAGAAACTCAGGCAGTTGTAATGATTGGTGAAATAGGAGGGCAACTTGAAGCAGATGCTGCCCAGTGGTATAAAGCCAGTGGTAGTAAAAAACCAGTAATTGGTTTTATTGCAGGAGAAACTGCTCCAGCAGGAAGAACAATGGGTCACGCAGGAGCTATAGTTGGCGGTAGTGATGATACTGCACAGGCAAAAAAGAAAATTATGCGCTCTTGTGGTATTCATGTTGTTGAATCACCAGCAGAGATAGGAAAAAAAGTTGCTGAAGTACTAGGATAAGTTCTTTAGTAAACCATATATAACGTTTGGGTTTTTCTATAAATCCAAACGTTTTTTTATGATAATTAATTTCAACAATAATAATATTGGTCTTTTAAGCAATTCGAGATACGCTATTTTGTCTTTTTAGTTACTAAAGCTTATTTAATCGAAATTTGAATGTGTATATATTTCCTTTTAGATATTGTTATTATTATATTTATCACTTGAGAAACAATTTTAGAAAATCGATTTAAAATAAACGTATGAAGCTTTTAGAAGGAAAAACAGCCATAATTACAGGTGGAAGCCGAGGCATAGGAAAAGGAATAGTTGAAATATTTGCAAAACACGGCGCTAACGTTGCTTTTACCTATAATTCTTCTGCGGCACCAGCAGAGGCTCTAGCATTAGAGATTGCTGCTTTGGGCGTGAAAGCAAAAGCCTATAAGAGTAATGCTGCTAGTTTTGAGCAGTCTCATGAACTAGTGAAGGCTGTATTAGAAGATTTTGGAGGAATTGATATTTTAGTTAACAACGCAGGAATTACAAAAGATAATTTACTGATGCGTATGGGTGAAGATGATTTTGACCAAGTAATTGAAGTAAACTTAAAATCTGTCTTTAACATGACCAAAGCGGTACAACGTACCATGCTTAAGCAACGAAAAGGATCTATCATTAATATGAGTTCTATTGTTGGGGTTAAGGGTAATGCCGGTCAAACAAATTATGCTGCCTCTAAAGCAGGTATTATTGGTTTTTCTAAGTCTGTAGCATTAGAACTGGGTTCAAGAGACATACGTAGTAATGTAATTGCACCTGGGTTTATTGAAACAGAGATGACTGGTAAACTTGACGAGCAAACCGTTCAGTCATGGCGAGATGCAATACCCCTTAAACGTGGTGGCTCTCCACAAGATATTGCAAATGCATGTGTCTTTCTGGCCAGTGACCTCTCTAGTTACGTTACAGGACAGGTCCTTAATGTAGATGGAGGTATGCTAACGTAATGTGTTTTGTTTGTAATTACTTTACATTAGGTACACCTTTACACCCTTAATTGCTTCAAGTTTGAATCTAGAATCTATCCTTTATATTGTAATAGCTGCAATTATTTCTTTAATTGTAACTGTATTTATCTATGGATATAAAACCAAGTATAGCACTAAACTAAGTTGGATATTTGGGCTGTTACGTTTTACAACGCTCTTTAGCATATTGGTATTACTCATTAATCCAACCTTTGAAAGTAACACCTATAGCATTGAAAAACCAAAACTTCCTGTACTGGTTGACAACTCATTTTCTATTGCCTCTTTAGATCAAACCCAAAAGGCTATTAGTGTTGTTGAAACATTAAAACAAAACAAGGCTTTAAACGATAAATTTGATGTGTCTTACTTTGAGTTTGGGACAAATTTACAATCATTAGACACCCTTAGTTTTGATCAAAAAAACACGAATATTTCTAGCGCCTTAAGCTCTGTTCAAGACTTATTTGACTCCCAGATAGCCCCAACAATTTTAGTTAGTGATGGAAACCAAACCCTTGGTGCAGATTACCAATATATAGATTCAAAACTACGCCATCCTTTATATCCAGTAATACTTGGAGATTCTATAAAGTATCAAGATCTTAAAATACAAAGCCTTACTAGTAATAGGTATTCGTTTTTAAAAAACAAATTTCCGGTAGAGGCAGTTTTGGTCTATAACGGCACAGGTAGCGTCTCTTCTGAGTTTGTGGTAACAAGAAATGATAGGGTTGTGTATCGTACACCGTTTTTGTTCTCTCAATCAAATAACACGCATATCGTTTCTTTTTCTCTTCCAGCTCAAAGGGTTGGCCTACAAGATTACACGGCAACTATAAAGCCACTATTAGTTGAAAAGAACAAAGTAAATAACACCAAGCGTTTTGCCGTTGATGTGATAGATCAAACTACTAATGTGTTAATTGTAAGCAGTATACTACATCCAGATTTAGGGATGTTAAAAAAAGCAATTACTACAAACCAGCAGCGTAGTGTTACATTTATTAAGCCTCAAGATGCAACGAATGTATTAAATGAGTATCAGTTGGTTATTTTATACCAACCAAATAGAGAGTTTGCACCAGTTTACAAGGAGCTTAAAAAACTTAAAAAAAACACCTTTGTTTTTACAGGTTTACAGACAGATTGGAGTTTTGTTAATAGCGTACAGCAGTATTATCAAAAAGAAGTAGTTAATCAAAATGAGCAAGTAACGGCAGGGTTAAACCTAAATTATGGAGTCTTTGGGATATCTCCAATTGGTTTTTCTGATTTCTCGCCTTTGCAAACCAAATTTGGATCCCTTTATATAAACACTTCACATCAAACCATTTTAGAACAATATGTGGATGGCATTGCTAGTGAAAGCCCTATGCTTGCCACAATAGAAGTAGATGATACTAGACATGCTATTTGGGATGGACAAGATCTATGGAAATGGAGATCTCAATCCTACCGAGAAACCCAGAGTTTTGAGGATTTCGATACCTTTATGGGCAAGATGGTACAATACCTTGGGTCCAACAAAAGACGTAGTAGGCTAGAGGTAAGTAGCGCCTCTTTTTATTATAACAATAACCCCATTAAAATTAGTGCACAGTATTTTGACAAGAGTTTTGTTTTTGATCCAAGAGCCGAGCTAACAATAACTGTTGTAGATACTAATACTAAAAAATCTACGGTGTATCCTTTACTGTTGAAAAACAACTTTTATGAGGTAGGGCTAAACTCCTTACAGGCGAGCAGCTATAGCTATACTATTGCTGTTAAAGATCAGCAAATAGCTAGAAGTGGAAATTTCACGATTCTAGAATTTAATATAGAGCAGCAGTTTTTAAACGCAAATTTTAAATCTCTAGAGCGTTTGGCATTAAAAACAGGTGGAGTTACTTTTTATCCTAGCCAGATAGATGAGTTAATAAATCAATTAATTACAAATCAAAGCTATGTTTCTACTGAAAAAAGCCAGCAAAAAGCAGTACCTTTAATTTTTATTAAATGGCTCTTAGCGCTTATCGCTTTTTGCCTTTCAATAGAATCTGTCTCTTATACACATCTCCGAGCCCAC
>CAJXUG010000103.1:0-7417 GCA_913060785.1 uncultured Flavobacteriaceae bacterium
GCGTCAGATGTGTATAAGAGACAGATTAAATATTTACACGCTGCCTGTTTGGATATCTCTTGCGGTCATTATTTCAGTATGCGGGAGCATTGGAGATTTAGTACAATCCAACTACAAACGCCAAGCTGGTGTAAAAGATAGTGGCAACCTAATGCCAGGACACGGAGGATTATATGATAGGCTGGATAGCGCTATTTATGCCAGCCCATTTATTTATGCATTTTTACAACTTATAACTTATGTTTCATAAAGAAGGATACAAAATTATTTTAATTACTTTAGTGCTAGCTATTTCAATGAGCTTGGCTGCAGATTATTTCATTACAAACGATTATCTAAGAAGTACCTTTATGGTATTGGCTATTGTAATGCTAGTGCTAGTATTGCAGTTTTTTAGAAACCCAAAAAGAAACCTTAACATAAGCGAAGACCATGTAGTATCTCCTGTAGATGGTAAAGTTGTGGTTATTGAAGAGGTGTTTGAAAAAGAATTTTTTAATGAAAAAAGACTACAGGTATCTGTGTTTATGTCTCCCATAAACGTGCACGTTACGCGGTATCCTGTTGCTGGCGAGGTGGTTTTTAGCAAATACCATCCCGGAAAATTTTTGGTAGCTTGGCACCCAAAATCTAGTGAAGAAAATGAGCGCACAACCGTTGTGGTAAGCTCCAAAAAATTTGGAAATGTACTTCATCGTCAAATCGCAGGCGCACTGGCTAGACGTATTGTAAATTACGCAGAAAAGGGACAACAAGTTACGCAAGGGAGCGATAGCGGCTTTATTAAATTTGGATCTCGTGTAGATGTATTTTTACCTGTAGGCACAAAACTTGATGTAAAACTCAACGATGTTGTAAAAGGAGGAACCTCCATTCTAGCATCTATTTAAACAAAGTAAACTATTGTAATGACATCACAGGAAATAGACATAGCATTTAAAAAAGCTGTTGAAAGCGTAAATGGGCACAAGGAGCCTTTTCCTGCAGATACATTATTAAAGCTGTATGCCTATTACAAACGCGCTACAAACTCTTGGCACAATCCAAGCAATAGTAAGAAAAAACTAATTTCAGCTTTTAAAACAAATGCACTCTTTCAAGCCCAGCATCTTACCCAAGACCAGGCTAAGTTAGAATACATAGAAACCTCAACCCATTATTTTTTGTACAGAAAGTAATCTTTAACAAAAAACATTTTTTAACTAAGACTTTTTATTGAGGTTTCGATAGTTTCAATCTTTGCAATTGCATCTGCTTCTTTTTTGCGCTCGTTATCTACCACTTGTTGTGGAGCACCGCTTACAAATTTTTGATTTTTCAACTTCCCTTGTACGCTTTTTAGAAACCCTTGAGTGTATTTTAATTCTTCTTTTAATTTTAATATTTCCTGCGCTACATCAATAGTTCCCTCAATGGGTATAAAATATTCGTTAGACTTCACCCTAAAGGTTAAGGCGCCCTCTACGCCACCTGGAACGGAAGTCATCTCACTAATATTTCCTAGTTTTTTTATAACAACATCGAACTGACTATGTACCTTCTCTGTATTAATTACTGAAAGTGAAATAGCATCTTTAAAAGCAATATTTTTTTCTTTTCTGATGGTTCTAATTCCAGAAATAACCTCAGCTGCAAACTCAAAATCAGTCAATAAGGCCGCATCTATTGTTGTTGTTTTGGGCCAATGATTAACAATCAACGCTTCTTGAGGTGTTCTTTTTGAGATGGTATGCCATAACTCTTCTGTCAAAAATGGCATAAAAGGATGTAATATCCTTAGGTTGTCTTCAAAAATAGCAATCACACTATCATAGGTTTTTTTATCTATTGGTGCCTGGTAAGCGGGCTTTACAATTTCCAATAGCCAACCACAAAAATCATCCCATACCAACTTATAACTTGCCATTAAAGCATCACTAATTCTGTATTTACTATAATGATCCTCAATCTCAACAAGTGTTTGCTGTAAACGAGACTGATACCAATTAATGGCTATCTTAGAGGATTCTGGCTGTGAAATAGTAGCATCTATATCCCAAGACTGGGTTAGCTTAAATGCATTCCAAATTTTATTTGAGAATCCTTTCCCTTGTTGGCAAAGCCCTTCATCAAACATTAAATCGTTTCCTGCAGCAGCACTCAAAAGCAAACCTACACGTACCCCATCTGCGCTATAGGTTTGTATAAGTTGTAAAGCATCTGGAGAATTCCCTAAAGATTTACTCATTTTACGACGCTGCTTATCACGAACTAGTCCTGTTAGGTAAACATTTTTAAAAGGTTTTTTACCGGTATACTCATAGCCGGCTATGATCATTCTTGCTACCCAGAAAAACAAAATATCTGGTCCAGTGACCAAATCATTGGTTGGGTAGTAATAGTTAAATTCTTTATTATCTGGATTGTTTAATCCATCAAATACGCTCATGGGCCAAAGCCAAGATGAAAACCAAGTATCTAAAGCATCGGTGTCTTGGCGGAGGTCTGTAATTTTTAAAGATGCATTGCTGGTTTTTTCTTTGGCCAATATCAAAGCTTCTTCTATAGTTTCAGCTACTACAAAATCTTCTTTCCCATCTCCATAGAAATAGGCTGGAATTTGTTGCCCCCACCAAAGTTGGCGAGAAATATTCCAATCTCTAATATTGGTCATCCAATGACGGTAGGTATTCTCAAATTTCTTTGGATGTAAAACCACATCATCTTGCTCCAAAACAGCTTTAATGGCAGGCTTTACTAAATCTTCCATTTTCAAAAACCACTGGTCGCTAAGGCGCGGTTCTATAACGGCTTTGGTGCGCTCACTAGTTCCTACTTTATTGAGATGCTGCTCTGTTTTAATAAGAGCGCCCAACTCTTTTAATTCTGCCGCAATTTCTTTACGAACCACAAAACGATCTTTTCCTTGGTAGTGCAATCCAAAACTATTGAGCGACGCATCGTCATTAAAGATATCTATAACCTTCAATTTGTGGGTATCTCCCAGCATTTTGTCATTTTCATCATGTGCTGGAGTTACCTTCAAACACCCAGTACCAAACTCTATATCTACGTATGGGTCCTGTATTATAGGAATTACTCTATTGCAAATAGGCACAATGGCTTTTTTCCCTTTTAAATGAGCAAAACGCTCGTCATCTGGGTTTATACAAATGGCAGTATCACCAAAAATAGTTTCTGGACGCGTAGTAGCAATGGTTAGGGTTTGGTCACTGTCTTGTATTTTATAGCTAATGTAAAACAAATCACCTTGTTGTTCTACAAAATTAACCTCTTCATCACTCAAAGTTGTTTTTGCCTGTGGATCCCAATTTACCATTCTATAACCTCTGTAAATAAGGCCTTTGTTATACAAGTCAACAAAACTTTTTATAACCTGAGTAGACATGCCAGGATCAAGGGTAAATTTTGTACGCTCCCAGTCACAAGAGGCTCCGAGTTTTTTAAGTTGATCCAAAATAACACCTCCATACTGATGGGTCCAGTCCCAGGCGTGTTTTAAAAATTCTTCTCTTGTTAAATCTGCCTTCTGGATTCCTTGTTCTTTAAGGCGCGCAACAACTTTGGCTTCTGTTGCAATACTTGCATGATCGGTGCCTGGCACCCAACAGGCATTAAAGCCTTTTAAGCGCGCTCGGCGTATTAAGACATCTTGTATAGTGTTATTTAGCATATGTCCCATGTGGAGGATCCCTGTAACGTTTGGAGGGGGTATTACAATAGTGTATGGCTCACGATCGTCTACTTCACTATGGAAATAGTTGTGCTCCATCCAGTACTGGTACCACTTATCTTCAACATCTTGTGCATTATAGGCTCCTGCTTGGGTCATTTTGGTATCATTTTTGAAATAAGATTGTAAAAGTAGGGATATCTCTAGTATTATGAAATGTTTAATGTCTATAACTTAACTTGCATACCATACTAAAGTTCCCTAAATTAGCAATTCTTAATAGTATATGATATGAAAAAGTTAATAGTAGTAGCTTTAATTAGCCTAATTGGATACACCTCTAGTGCGCAAGCCAAAATCAGTTTCAAAAATGAAACGGTAGATTATGGAAAGATTGTAAAAGGAAGTGACGGAGTTCGTGTATTCGAATTCACCAATACCGGAGACGCAGAATTAGTGGTGACAAATGTGAAATCTAGTTGTGGATGTACGGTTCCAAAAAAACCAGAAGGCCCAATTGCTCCTGGAGCCTCTGGAAGTATTGAAGTTAAGTATGACACAAACAGAGTGGGGCCTATAAGAAAAACAGTAACGGTATATTCTAATGCAGATGAGCCTATAAAAGCCCTCAAAATAAAAGGAGAGGTTTTAAATGCAGACAAGAGCATCTTAGAAAAAACAGAAGAGTAATACTGCTGTTTTAATACATAAATTTGGTCGATTTACTTTTGTGAATCGACCTTTTTTTGTCTTAACTTTAGATGTAAAAAAAATAGACAAACCAGAGGCTTACCATAGCATATTTTTAAACTATTTTTTGCAACTTTGTTATTCAAATAATATTGTTATGCCAATAATTTCAACCAAAGGGCAATTAATGCCAGAATCACCCATAAGAAAGCTGGTTCCTTTCGCAGAGAAAGCCTACAAAGCAAATAAAAAAGTATATCATCTTAATATTGGACAACCTGATATCAAGAGTCCTAAACAAGCCATGGATGCGGTAGCCTCTCACTCACTTGATGTTCTTGCATACACAAGATCTGAGGGGTCTGAACCCTACAGAATAAAAATTGCAGCCTATTATCAGGGAAAAAACATTCCTGTAAACCACAATGAACTTATTGTAACCACTGGAGGTAGTGAGGCCCTTTTGTTTGCTATGGGTAGTATTGCAGACACTGGCGATGAAATTATCATTCCAGAGCCTTTTTATGCAAATTACAACGGTTTTGCAATAGCCTCTGGGGTAAAAATAGTGCCGGTTATTTCAAAAATAGAAGACAACTTTGCCTTGCCTGATATTTCAGAATTTGAAAAACTTATTACCCCAAAAACAAAGGCCATTCTTATCTGTAATCCAGGTAACCCAACGGGGTACCTATACTCTAAACAAGAAATACAAACCCTGGCAGCTATTGTAAAAAAACACGATTTATTTTTAGTGGCAGATGAGGTATATAGAGAATTCACCTATGATAATATTAAGCATTATTCTATACTTGAAGAACCAGGGATGGATGAGTATGCAATAATCATAGATTCTGTATCCAAACGCTACTCTATGTGTGGAGCCCGTATTGGCTGCTTGGTCAGTAAAAACAAAATGGTACTAAATACTGCTTTAAAATTTGCCCAGGCAAGGTTAAGCCCACCTACATTTGCGCAAATTGCAAGTGAGGCTGCCTTAGATACGCCACAATCCTATTTTGACCAGGTCACACACCAGTACAAAGAACGTAGAGATGTTTTAATTGAAAAACTAGAGGAAATCCCTGGAGTTAAAGTAGGATACCCTAAAGGTGCTTTTTATTGTATTGTACAATTACCTATAAAAAATAGTGACGCATTCGCACAATGGCTCCTAGAAGAATTTGATGTTGATGGAGAGACTATTATGGTAGCTCCTGCTGCAGGATTTTACTCCACACCAGGGGTTGGCCTGAATCAAATACGTATTGCATACGTACTCAACAAAGAAAGCCTAATCAAAGCCGTACACATATTAAAACAAGCACTAGTAGCCTATAAAGAGTAATGCACATACAACAAAACATATCTTTAAAACCTTACAATACCTTTGGTATAGAGAGTGAGGCGCGATATTTTGTTTCAGTAAACACCATCGAGGAGTTGCAAGAAGCCTTGGCTTTGCCTAAGTATTTAAAAAAATTCTTGCTTGGCGGCGGAAGTAACATGCTACTCACCGGCCCTATTGACGCGCTGGTAATACATGTGAACCTAAAGGGAATTTCTATAGAAAATGAAAATCAGGACCACATCCACCTTTGCTGCATGGCTGGAGAAAACTGGCATGATTTTGTACTCCATTGCATAGACAATAATTATGGCGGGTTAGAAAACATGTCTCTCATACCAGGTAACGTGGGCACTGCTCCTATTCAAAACATAGGCGCCTATGGTGTGGAGTTAAAAGATGTTTTTTTGAAATGTGATGCAATTGAAATCGCCACTTTCAAAGAAGTTTCTTTCACGCATCAAGAGTGTGATTTTGGGTATCGAAATTCTATTTTTAAAACCACGCACAAAGGCAAGTATGTGATTACTAGGGTAACCTTCAAACTCACCAAAAACAACCACAAGATACAAACTCAGTATGGTGCTATTAATGAGTATTTGTCTAATAATAACATTACAAGCCCCACCATTAGGCAGGTTAGTGATGCCGTAATAGCCATTAGACAATCTAAATTACCCGATCCAAAAAAGCTAGGCAACAGTGGGAGCTTTTTTAAAAACCCAGTGTTAGACAGCAAAACGTTTGAGGCCTTTCATACCAAATTTCCAGAGGCTCCTTTTTATGCCCTGGCTAATGCTGAATATAAAATACCCGCTGGGTGGCTTATTGAACAAGCAGGATTTAAAGCAAAGCGTTATGGAGATGCTGGTGTTCATAAAAACCAAGCCCTTGTTTTAGTGAACTACGGAAATGCCACTGGAGCACAAATTTGGGAACTGGCACTAAAAATTCAGCAAAAAGTAGCGAAAGACTTTGGTATTACCATAGAGCCAGAGGTAAATGTGTTTTAAATTTAGCTCTAAGACACGTTAATATATTTGCATGTATTGAATTTTTAATATTCATTGTTTCTCACAAAAAATCCTCGTATTTTCACACTATGGAACCACAAGCACTTAGCAACCCATTTATGCTTATTTTTGGCGGTATTATTTTACTAGTTGTTCTGTATTTTTGGAATAAAAAAAACCAAACTAGTTTAAAAAGTCGTAAAAGCACAACATTTAAACAACGCTATGCCCAGCGTAAAAAGACTGATCAAGAAAAACGGTAAGCTATGAAAATATATACAAAAACTGGTGATACAGGAACCACCGCTCTCTATGGAGGTACGCGGGTTGCCAAGCACCATATCCGGATAGAGAGTTATGGCACCGTAGATGAGTTAAACTCACACATAGGTCTTATAAGAGATCAAGATATAGACCTTCACACCAAAGAGGAATTAATAGCTATTCAAAATAAGTTATTTACTTTGGGCGCGATTTTGGCAACACCACCAGAAAAAGAAACATTAAAAAACGGCAAAGAAAGATTAAACATTCCTAAAATTTCTGAGCAAGATATAACAAGGCTAGAAACGCAGATGGATGTAATGAATGAGTCGCTACCTGAGATGACGCACTTTGTGCTTCCTGGAGGTCACACCACGGTGTCATATCTGTCTCTTATACACATCTGACGCTGCCGACGAAGAGGATAGT
>CAJXUG010000104.1:0-7334 GCA_913060785.1 uncultured Flavobacteriaceae bacterium
CGAGATTTCTGCCTGTCTCGTGGGCTCGGAGATGTGTATAAGAGACAGCTGCTTACTTTGCCAGAAAAAGAAAAGTTTTTAAACGCTGCTGCGGACCATAATTATTATTTATTTTTGGAACACGACGCTCACAACCAAATTATAACCGTAAAACACACAGAAAAAGGAGTGCGCCTTAACGAGGTCTTTAACTTTGATCAATTATTTAATTAACACACTATGAAAATTACAAAAAACAGCTTTATTATTACAGCCACTGCAGCTTTGTTAGCTGGTTGTGGATCTACCATAATCCCAAGTCTTTCACTTCCAATGGAAGGACAACAGGCGCCTGCTGCAAAAACAGCTGAATTAACGGATGCCGAATTAAAAGCTTGGAGCTCAAAAGATTTACAAAACGACACCATTCCAGGAATGGGGGTTGACAGAACCTACCAAGAAATCATAAAAGATAAGGTGGGAACCACTGTAATTGTTGCTGTTATTGATAGCGGTATCGATATTGAGCATGAAGATCTTAAAAACGTAATGTGGGTAAACCCAAAAGAAATTGCAGGAAACAATATAGATGATGATAAAAACGGATATGTAGATGATATACATGGATGGAATTTTCTTGGAGATATTGTAAAAGAAAACATGGAGTATGTTCGTATCGTAAGAAAATTAAAACCAAAATACGATGGGAAAACTGAGGCCTCTGTTAGTGCCGTAGATAGTGCAGAGTTTGCCTTGTATCAAAAAGCAAACCAAGAGTTTAGTAAAGAGATTGAACAAACAACAGCAAGCGCATCAAGATATGCCAGCATGCTTGGAAGGCTAAAACCTGCACATGCTGCAATTAGCGAAAAACTTGGTAAAGAGGATTACTCAAAACAAGATTTATCTGGTATTGAAAACCCTGAAGGAGAGCAAAAAGAGCACATTGCAATGCTAACTCAAATGCTAAACTATAGTGATAATATCCCCAGTTTTATTGAACAAATTCAAGGTGGGGTAGATTACTTTCAAGGAAGATTAGATTCTCATTTTGACACAACAACAGATTTTAGAGGGGTTGTTGGTGATAACCCTGACGATAACTCAAACCCATATTATGGAAACAACGATGTGGATGGTCCAGACCCAAAAAAAGCAGATGCAAAACACGGTACACATGTAGCGGGTATTATTGCGGCGCAGCGTGACAATAACATTGGAATGGATGGTGTTGCTCAAAATGTTCAAATTATGGCGGTACGCGCTGTACCCGACGGAGATGAGTATGATAAAGATATTGCAAACGCAATACGCTATGCCGTAGACAATGGCGCTAAGGTAATAAACACTAGTTTTGGTAAATATTATTCTACACACCCTCAGTGGGTTTGGGACGCTCTTACTTATGCAAGTGAAAATGATGTGTTAATTGTAAACGCAGCAGGTAACGAAGGAACAGACCTTGATACAATACAAGTATATCCTAACGATCAAGTAGGTGTGGGCGCAGAGATTAGCGACACTTTTTTAACAGTGGGCGCTTTAAATTACAAATACGGAAGTGATTTATTAGCCACGTTTTCAAACTACGGAAAGGTAAATGTAGACGTGTTTAGTCCTGGTGTAAAAATTTGGGCAACAACACCTCTTGATACGTATGCATTTTTGCAAGGAACCTCTATGGCTTCTCCTAATGTAGCTGGTGTTGCCGCGATGGTTCGCTCATACTACCCAAAACTTTCAGCAAAACAAGTAAAACAAATACTAATGGATAGTGGTCTTTCTGTAAAAATGGAGGTTGTTTTAGGTGGTGACCCAGAAAATAAAAATAGTTTTGAAAACATATCAACCTCAGGCAAAATGGTTAATATGTACAACGCCTTTATTATGGCGTCAAAAATGTAAACACAAATATCAATCAAAAAAAAGTCGGCTACCTTTTCTCAGGAAATGAGTGGCCGAATTTTTATAATACCATAGCTATATCTCATGAAAACACTTTTTATTCTTGCCCTGACTATGTGTTTGTTCTCAAGCGCAATTGCACAAAACAACACTACCTATTGGCAGCAACATGTTGACTACAACATGACTATTGATGTGGATGAAAAAAACAATCAATACAGTGGTAAACAAACACTGGTGTACACTAACAACTCTCCAGATGTTTTAAACAAGGTTTTTTATCATTTGTATTTTAATGCCTTTCAGCCCGGTAGTGAAATGGATGTTCGTTCTTTAACAATTGAAGATCCAGACAGAAGAGTTGGGGACAGAATTTCTAAACTATCGCCTACTGAAATTGGATATATAAAGCCAAAAAAACTAACCCAGGACGGTAAAAAACTTGACTACCAGGTTGTAGGAACTATCCTAGAGGTTAGCTTAAAGGAGCCAATACAGCCGGGCGCAAAAAGCACCTTTAAGATGTCTTGGGACGCACAGATACCGCTACAAATAAGAAGAAGCGGAAGAGACAACGCAGAGGGGGTTCGTTTCTCGATGACGCAGTGGTATCCAAAAATGGCAGAATATGATTTTCAGGGATGGCACGCAGATCCATATATTGGGCGTGAGTTTCATAGTCCTTGGGGTGATTTTAACGTAACAATTAACATAGACGACAAATATACAGTTGCGGGAACTGGATACAACAAAACAAACATAATAGGCGATAATGCTTATGAAAAAGTAACATCTGCTAGAAAAAACAAGCAATCATGGAACTTTATTGCTCCAAATGTACATGATTTTACATGGGCTGCTGATACAGATTACGTGCACCAGCAATTACTAGCCAACGATGGTACTACCTTAAATTTTTATTTTAAAAACAATCCAGATATTCTAGAAAACTGGACCAACTTACAGCCAAAAACTGCAGAAATCTTAGCGTATTTTAATGAAAATGTTGGCGCATATCCATACAAGCAATATTCTGTCATTCAAGGTGGAGATGGGGGCATGGAGTACGCAATGTGCACCTTAATTACAGGAAACAGAAAGTTTGGGTCTTTGGTTGGTGTAACGGCCCACGAACTGGCACATACATGGTTTCAATTTTTAATGGCTACCAATGAGGGCAAACATGAGTGGATGGATGAGGGTTTTACCTCTTACATCTCTAGCGAGGCTATAAACCAGGTAAACCAAGAGTATGCCGCAAACCCACACGCAGGTTCTTACAGAGGATATGCTTTTTTGGCCAATAGCGGCAAAGAAGAGCCGCAAACAACTCACGCAGACAGGTATGCTAGCAACCGCGCTTATGGTATTACAGCATACAGTAAAGGCGCTGTATTTTTGGCTCAACTAGGTTATATCATTGGGAAGGAAAACCTAAACAAGACACTAAAGCAGTATTTTACAGACTGGTCTTTTAAGCACCCAACACCAAACGACTTTATTAGGGTGGCAGAAAAGATATCTGGCATAGAGCTAGATTGGTATTTGATGGATTGGACACAAACCACAAAAACAATAGATTACGGAATTAAATCTACCCTGATGGGAGAAAAATCAAACACAGTTACTCTTGAAAGAATTGGAGCGATGGGAATGCCTGTAGACCTTGATGTAACTTACAAAGACGGAACCAAAGAGCAGTTTTACATTCCTCTTCAAATGATGCGCGGCGAGAAACCAATGAATTTCAAAGGTCTTAAAAGAACCCTAGCAAAAGATTGGGCGTGGGCGTATCCAACCTATACCTTAGAGATTGATAACGGAAAAGAAATTCTAGCTATTGAGATTGACAGCTCCCAAACAATGGCAGATGTTAATAGAGAAAACAACGTGTTTAAGGTACAATAGCCGCTGTCTTACATACTAAAAAAAGACCTGCTGGAAGGATAACTCAAAAACAGGTCTTTTTTCTTTATATATCTTTACAGCAACAGGATACATTTAATTTTTTACACAGCAGCCTTGAGCACGACATTTCCAAAACACCAGAAGCTTAAATCCCGAAAAGACATTAAAGCGCTTTTTGAGGAAGGAAAAACAGTGACAAAATACCCCGTGAAACTATTGTGGCTCCCTTTGGGCCAACAAGAGACAAAGGCGGGTTTTGCAGTGGCTAAGCGGAATTTTAAAAGCGCTGTTACGCGTAACAAAATAAAACGCTTGATGCGTGAGGCCTACAGGCTTCAAAAGCAAGAAATACAAGGACAGGATAAAAAAACGTTTACCCTTCTTTTTCTCTACATCGGGAAGGATGTAGCTAGTTTTAAAACAATTGATAAAGCTGTGCTGGGTGCTTTAAAAAAATTGCCCTTTATACAACCTTTACCTGCCCCTAATTAAAGACCCTTATGATGAGAAAAAAATTTATTATTCCTTTTGTTGCGGTTGTGCTTTTTGTTGCGGCTGGGTTTACAACAGTTGTAAAAAGTGATTTCTTTGAAATAGCGAAACAACTTGAAATTTTTACCTCGCTTTACAAAGAGCTCAATATGAATTACGTGGACCAGGTAAGCCCATCAACCTTAATGGACAGTGCTATAAAAGGTGTGTTGGAAGATCTAGACCCCTATACAGTATATTGGAACGAGCAGGCTGTAGAAGACGCACGTATTAAAAACAGCGGTGTATATACAGGTGTTGGTGCGGCCATGCGCTATAAAGATAAGCAGCTAATTGTTTTAGAGGTGTTTGAGAACTACCCAGCAGATAAAGCAGGGCTTAGGGCCGGGGATTTAATTAGTAAAATAGACGCAACAAATATATCCAGCTATGAAGACGATCCTAGAGAACTGCTTAAAGGAGTTGCTGGGTCAAGGGTTGAAATACAATACACTAGGCAAGGAAAAACCAAAACAACATCTGTTACTCGCGGAGCTGTTGAAGTAAGCGCGGTGCCCTATTACACACTAATAAATCAAGATATTGGATATATTGTACTGAGTAAATTCAATAAAAAAACAACCTTACAAACAAAAAGCGCCTTAGAAGATTTAAAATTACAAGGCGCTAAAAAAATAATTTTAGACCTGCGTGGTAATCCAGGAGGTTTATTAAATCAAGCAATAGGTGTGGTAAATTTATTTGTTGCTAAAGGTGAGGTAATCACAACCACGCAATCTGTAATAGAAAAATACAACAAGGTTTACAAAACCACCGCCGAACCTTTTGATGTAGACATACCTTTAGCTATTTTAATTAATGGGAGAAGCGCATCGGCAAGTGAAATTGTATCTGGAGGACTGCAAGATCTAGATCGTGGTGTTGTTATTGGCGCTCGTAGTTTTGGAAAAGGACTTGTTCAGCGCCCTAAAAATTTGATTTATGGTTCACAGCTTAAGGTAACTATTTCAAGGTACTACACCCCAAGTGGCCGTTGTATTCAGGCCTTGGATTATTGGAATAGAGATGAAAATGGAGACCCCGTTCGCTTGGATCCTAAAAAATACAACGCCTTTAAAACCAAAGGAGGAAGAACCGTTTATGATGGTGGGGGTATTTTACCAGATATTGAAATTGCCTCAGCAAAATTTAGCCCTATTACCACAGCCCTACTAAAAGAGAGCGCTATTTTTAACTACGCAACTCAATACCGCTATGACAACACCATTGAGCGTTGGGAGGATTTTAATTTTACAGATAAAGATTTTCAAGGTTTTTTAAAATACTTAAAAAACACCGATTTTGATTTTGAAACCCAAACAGAACTTAAATTTAAACAAGCCCTTAGAAGGGCGGAAGACGATGGTTTAAAAAAACAAATACAATCAAGTTTTAAGGAGTTAATGACATCAATAGCAGGGGCTAAAGAAAAGAAAATAACAGAAAAAAAACAGGAAATTATAGCCTTATTAAAAACTGAAATATTAAAACAATATTTTTACAAAAACGGATTGTATGCCTACCAGGTTATAAATAACCCTGAAATAAGAGCAGCGGTGGAGGTGTTAAATAATGAGAGTAAATACAGAAAAATATTAAAATAAAAACAAGGGTTAGGATGTTTTATTAACCATTGATATGTGCGGTATACCGTCTTCAAGGTATCCTTCACCTATTTTAAAAAAACCGTGGCTATTGTAAAAGGTTTCAAGGTATTTTTGAGCAGAAAGTTTAATTTCTTGTGTGTTGAAGTGGGAAAAAATAGCGCCTATTGAGGTTTTCATTATTTGATGGCCGTAGTTGTTTTTTCTTTCTTGATGTTTAACCACAACCCTTCCAATAGAAGCTTCTTTAAAATACACACCTGGAGCAAAACAGCGCGTATAAGCAACAACAGTCCCGTTCTTTTTTAAAATTATGTGGAGCCCCTCTTTATCTTTACCATCAATGTCTTGATACACGCAATTTTGCTCTACAACAAAAACACTACTTCTTAATTGAAGAATATCATATAAAGTGTCGGTATCTAATTCGTTAAATGTTTTAATTTCTATATCCATACCTGTGTTTATTATTAAAACTATATGCACCTTATTTTGTCCACCCTGTTTTGGTGGCGACCTCCTTCAAAATCTGTGTTTAAAAAGGTTTCTACCATTTTTAAAGCTTGAGGGATTGAGGTAAATCTAGCAGGAATACATAAAACATTAGCGTTGTTGTGTAGTCGTATAAGTTCAACTATTTCACTAGTCCAACAAAGCCCAGCTCTTACATTAGTATATTTGTTCGCAGTCATTGCAACACCGTTTGCACTTCCGCATATTAAAATTCCAAAATCAACTAGGTTTTCATTAACAGCTTTTGCAACTGGATTAGCAAAGTCTGGATAATCAACACTGCTTAAACTATCTGTACCATGGTTTTCTACGGTAATTCCTTTTGATTCTAGAAGTTTAACAATAGCAAATTTATAATCTGGTCCTGCGTGGTCGTTTCCTATAGCTATTTTCATAGAGTTTGATTTATGTTTTTACAAATATAATATTTCGAATAAGGCTTGATAATATAATTTTATAGAGGTTATTAACTATATATAACTTAGTTCATAACTCAAGTTAAATTGTTAATAGCTGTTGATAGAAAAACAATATAAAAAGTTGTGTATATAAATTGATTATTCGATATATATTTATTTTTATATAAACCTAATTATAACCTTATAAGTTTTATAGAAGTTATCTATTTTAAAGTAAGGTTTTTAAACACTAATTTTTGAAATAGTTATTAATAAAGCACTGTTAATATTGATTCTTTACGTTTGTTAATTACTAGTTTAAATAACTGAAAATTAGATATTAAACTCTATTATATTCTGTTTATAGTATAGTAATAACATTTAATAAGTTAGATTTATATACATAACTCTAAAAAGATATACCGCTATTAACACACCATCATACCCATCATTTTATTTTAAAAATTTATAAAAAAGAAATGAGATGTATATATAC
>CAJXUG010000105.1:0-7279 GCA_913060785.1 uncultured Flavobacteriaceae bacterium
GATGTGTATAAGAGACAGTTGCAATAGTAACAAATAATTTAAAGGTGCAATCTTGGGTTATAGAGCAAATAGAAAAACATCTTAGCAAAAATGCCTACCCAGAACCTCACTATTTGGAAACCTACCATCTAATGAAAACGTGGTACTATGCCCAAACAGGAGCTATAGAAAGAGCTAAAGATCTGTTTGAAAAAATTAATATCAATAACTTTATTCTAAGCTATAAAACATTTCTTCTTTTTTTCTATTATGCTGCAGGACACAAACTACATCAAACCATAGAATTTCAGCAACTGACGGAAAATTATCTTGAAAAAAATCCTTACAAATACCTCACTCAGTTTTGTGCTAATTACATGAAAAACACGAGTAAAACTTAGGTCAAACTATTATAGTAAAACCTTATTTGGTTGTTTTGCCACCCATTTTTGTAAAAACCGAATCTACAGGCTCCCAAAGTTCTATCTTATTCCCTTCATGATCCATTATATGCACAAACTTTCCGTATTCAAAAGTTTGAATTGCATCTAATATGATAACATTGTTTGATTTTAACTTATCTACAAGGCCCTCAATGTTTTGGACTCTGTAGTTAATCATAAACTCTTTTTTAGAGGGCGAGAAATACGTACTATCTTTTTCAAAGGGACTCCACTGCAGATAATTAATCTCTTCTGGTCGATGCGCATTTCGAAACTCTATGCTTGAACCCCATTGATTGGTTTGTAAGCCTAAATTTTCTGAATACCAATCTTTTGTTTTTTGAGTGTCTTCTGAAAAGAAGAAAATGCCACCAATGCCTGTGACTTTTGGAACTAGAACAGTAGTTTCTGAGCTCTCTCTTTTAGGTTCTTTTTTTTCTTTCATTTTTGTTTTTTAATAATTCAAATATCAAAACGGCAAAACACACTAGTGCATGTCTAAGATACTAAAAATAGTATTTAAACTCAGCTAATTAAAGACCCAACAATTTTTAGAAATTAACAGTACAATACAGCCCTAAACACCTTTGCATTTATACGAATGCTTATATTTGCTTTTTAAAACTTAACAAGCGGTGCAACTTGTTGCATTAGCTGCACAAACTCACTTATGGCAAAGAATTATTACGATCCAGCTGACCTAAAAAAATTTGGTAACATTACACAATGGAGTGAAGAACTTGGCAACAAGTTTTTTGATTATTACGGTAAAGTATTTGAAGAGGGAGCCCTAACTGCTCGCGAAAAAACACTAATTGCCTTGGCGGTATCTCACACAGAACAATGCCCATACTGTATTGACGCATACACTAAAGATGCGCTGCAAAGAGGGGTTACAAAAGAGCAAATGATGGAAGCTGTGCATGTAGGAGCAGCCATCAAAAGCGGTGCAACACTGGTTCATGGCACCATGATGATGAACAAAGTAAACAAGCTGGAAATGTAACTCTAAAAGAGAAAAAAACACGTACAAGAAAAACCTACCCTAACAAAACAAACTGCGATATCGCAATTAAACAAAAGACTATTACTTAGAACAACTAGTATGTCAAAACTAAAACAACAATCCCTCCATAAAAGAGAAAACCAATTGGCAAACCCAAACCGCCAATTAGAAATTTTAAATGGTGGTATTTTCGAAAATGGAGAACTACCCACTTTTGCAAAAAAAATAACACAGACCAACCAATTCCCTCTTCGTCCAAAAAAGCTGGAAATACTTCAGATTAATATTGGTTATATGTGTAACCAAGTATGCGAACACTGCCATGTTGATGCAGGGCCAGACAGAAAAGAAATCATGACCTGGGAAACTATGCAAAAGTGTCTTGAGATCATAAAAAACACAGGAGCTCATACCTTAGACCTTACAGGTGGTGCCCCAGAGATGAACCCCAACTTTAGACGTTTTGTAGAAAAGGCGAGCCAGGCAGGTATTAAAGATTTTATTGTAAGAAGCAACCTTACCATTATAAGAGCCAATAAAAAATACCATGATTTGCCACAGTTCTTTAAAAAATACAATGTTCATGTTGTAAGCTCAATGCCACACTGGACAAGAGGTAAAACAGACAAACAACGCGGAGAAGGAGTCTTTGATATGTCTATTAAAGCCCTTGAGCAATTAAATGCAGTGGGGTATGGAATGCCTGGCAGTAGTTTAAAACTAGATTTAGTCTACAATCCAAATGGGGCGTATTTACCAGGAGATCAATCCAGCATGGAAAAAGAATTTAAAAGCGCACTAAAAGCAGATTTTAATATTCAGTTCCACAACCTTTTTGCCATTACCAATCTTCCTATTTCAAGATTTCTTGACTACCTTATTGCCAGTGAAAACTATGAAGATTATATGTACCAACTTGTTGAGGCATACAATCCTGAGGCTGTTAAAAGCGTTATGTGTAGCAATACAATTTCTATTTCCTGGGACGGGTATTTGTATGACTGTGATTTTAATCAAATGCTAGGGCTCAAAGTTGCTAGTAAAGTCACCCATATAAACCAGTATAATGAAGCTATTTTAAACAATAGAGATATTGTTATTTCTCAGCACTGTTATGGCTGTACCGCAGGAGCAGGAAGCAGCTGCCAGGGAGTAGTTACAACATGAAAAATATGAAAACACTTTATTACATAGTACTTTTTTTTGGGGCAACAACGGGCCTTGCTCAGCAAACATTAGAGCAGGTTTTATTAAAATACAACAAACAGACCATCCCTTATATTTCTGCTGAAATGCTTGTAGAGATTCAAAACAACCCCACTGTAGTACTTTTAGATACTAGAGAAAAAAAGGAGTATGAAGTAAGCCACATTCAAGGAGCGCTATATGCAGGTTATGAAGATTTTGATTTGCAACAAGTTTCAAAAAACATTAAAAGCAAAGACGCCCAAATTATTGTGTACTGCTCTTTAGGGGTTAGAAGTGAAGATATAGCAGAGACACTTGAAAAGGCAGGATACACAAATATCAAAAACCTATATGGAGGTATCTTTAACTGGAAAAACAATAACTTACCAGTAGTAAATAGGCAGCAAAAACCTACAGACAGCGTCCACGTGTACTCAAAACAATGGGGGAAATGGCTCACCAAAGGCATTAAAGTAACCAATAAATAACACGTTATCCCAAAATACTATGGCAATTTTAGGAGTAAAAAAAAATCTTGGTAATCAGCAGTCAAAAGAAGTGTTTCACCTTCCAAGTTCAAAAAGTGCTCTTATAGTTTTTACAAGAAACCCAGAACTGGGCAAATGTAAAACACGTCTTGCAGCTACAATTGGAGATCAAAGCGCCCTAGATATTTATAGATTTTTGTTAGATCACACAGTAAAAATAACAACTCCAGTTACAGCAGATGTGTATGTGTATTATTCTGAAAAAATTAAAGATGTTGATATTTGGGATACTTCTATTTTTAGAAAAAAACAACAACAGGGTCTTGATTTAGGCGATAAAATGCAACACGCATTTACAGATGTATTTAATATGGGATATCAAAGGGCCATCATTATTGGTAGTGACATGTATGACCTGACCACTCAAGAGCTGGAAAATGCTTTTTTAAAACTAGAAGACAACAACTTTGTGATAGGCCCTGCACAAGATGGAGGCTATTACCTACTTGGCATGAAACACCTAAAACCTCCCCTTTTTAAAAATAAAAAATGGGGAACACAACGTGTTTTAAGTGACACATTACAAGATTTAGAATTAGAAAACCTAGCAATCTTGGCAGAGAAAAATGACGTAGATTACTATGAAGATATCAAAGACATTGCTGTGTTTAAAAAATTCTTCCCTCACATGAAAGACTAAGCTTTTAGAAATACGTATTTTTGAACAGCTAGCCAACTAGGAGGTAGTTAAGACAGAATTTCAATACCAGATATCACAATACAACTTGCTCTTGATACTTGGTTTTTAAAACCCCAAAAGCAACAAAAAATAGTTTAGCATATGATAAAACACATACAAGAGGCTGTAGAATTTTTACAAAGCAGGGGTTTTGGCACCCCAGATATAGGTATTATTCTAGGAACTGGCTTAGGGAAAATTATTGATCACGTGGCTGTTGAGGCAGAGATGAGCTATAACCATATTCCTAATTTTCCAACAGCTACAGTTGAGTTTCATAAAGGAAAATTAATATACGGAGAACTAGCAGGGAAAAAAGTAGTGTTAATGCAAGGTCGTTTTCATTTATATGAAGGGTATTCCCTGCTTGATGTCACCTTTCCTGTTCGTGTTATGAAAGGACTAGGAATAACAAGATTATTTGTAAGTAACGCATCTGGTGCTATAAATTCAAACTTTAAAAAAGGAGAAATCATGCTTATTGATGATCACATCAATTTGCAAGGTGGATCACCTTTAGCCTTTAAAGGTGTTGAAAAACTAGGAGAGCGTTTTGTAGACTTAAACCAACCCTATGATGCAAAAATGAACGCCAAAATAGAAGAAATTGCAGCCGCACACAACATAAATCTGCACAAGGGTGTATACGCAAGTGTTGTAGGACCTCAACTAGAAACAAGAGCAGAATATAGATACCTAAAAATTATTGGCGCAGATGCGGTAGGAATGAGTACCGTGCCAGAAATTATTGTTGCCAATCATCTACAAATACCGGTTATAGCTCTCTCTGTATTAACAGATGAGTGTGATCCAGATAATTTAAAACCTGTTGACATTACAGATATTATTGCGCAAGCTGGAAAAGCAGAACCTGCTATGATTACACTATTTACAGAACTGATACAATCGCTTTAGACAACACCAAAAAAAAGAATGAGCTACTTAGATACCACACATGATGTTTATAAAAAGGCAGCACTTACTCCAGATGTTGGGCTTTGCTGCACCACCAATCCTATTTGGGAACTCCCCGGCTTAAAGATTCCTAAAATAATGCAAGAGATGAATTACGGCTGTGGAAGCACCGTACATGCGCGAGATCTATCAAACAATCCCAAAATGCTCTATGTGGGAGTTGGAGGTGGCATGGAATTATTACAGTTCTCATATTTTAATCGTCAAAGGGGCGGAGTTGTTGGGGTTGATGTTGTAGACGAAATGTTAGAGGCCTCTGCCGCAAATTTTAAAATTGCCGAGGCGCAAAACCCTTGGTTTAAATCTGAGTTTGTTACTCTTAAAAAAGGAGACGCTCTACACCTTCCCGTTGATGACAATAGCATTGATGTAGCTGCACAAAACTGTTTGTTTAACATCTTTAAAGCAGAAGACTTAAAACGTGCCATAGAAGAAATGTACCGCGTATTAACACCGCACGGAAAACTAGTAATGAGTGATCCAACATGTGAGCAGCAGATGAATGACACCCTTAGAAACGATGCGCGTTTGCGTGCGCTTTGTTTAAGCGGTAGTTTGCCAATAAAAGACTATGTAAAGGCACTCACAGATGTAGGATTTGGAACCATAGAAATTAGAGCCCGAAAACCCTACAGAATTTTAGACCCGAAAAACTACCCTACTGAAGAATTAATTTACATTGAATCTATTGAGGTTGCGGCCATCAAAGATCCTATGCCAGAGGATGGCCCTTGTATATTTACAGGCAAAGCTGCAATTTATTATGGCGGCGAGGATTTCTTTGACGATACTAAAGGACATATTTTACTGAAAAATCAACCCTTAGCCATTTGCGATAAAACTGCAAAGGCCCTAAAAGCATTAAATAGAGATGACATCTATTTTAGCGAATCTACTTACCATTATGATGGTGGTGGTTGCTGTTAATACAATTCAAAAAAAATGAAAAACCACCTTTATATAGCAACAATTACAGCAATCATTTTGGCAAGTGTTGGAATGGCAACAGCTTATCCTACAACAAATCAAGATGCTTTACCATCTTTTATTTTAAAAACAAAGATTGCCAAAGACTCGATATACAAGGAGGTTTTTGATCATTCTGGATTTAACGCCCTATTGCAAAAAAATGTTAGCGCAGAAGGGAAGGTTAATTATAAAGCGTTTAAAGAAGATAGGACTGTACTGCGCATGTACTTGCATGCACTTGGCAGAAAAACACCTACAGAGAACTGGAGCAAACAAGAAAAACTAGCCTACTGGATCAATGCATATAATGCAATGACCATAGATTTAATTATTAGAAACCAACCCATTGGCAGTATTAAAGACATAGACAATCCTTGGAAACAGTCTTTATGGAAACTGGGGGGCGCCATGTACAACCTAGATACAATAGAGCATCAAATTTTAAGAAAAATGGAGGATCCACGAATCCACTTTGCCATTAATTGCGCTTCTTTTTCATGCCCAGTTTTATTAAATGAGGCCTTTACTGCCCATAGCGTAGATGCCCAACTTGAAGCCTTGACTGTGAGATTTATAAATGACACGCAGCGAAATACAATCACTCCACAGGCCATTACTCTCTCAAAAATATTTAAGTGGTTCTCTAAAGATTTCAAGAAAAACCAAAGCTTAATTGAATTTCTAAACACCTATTCTACGATAAAAATACAGCGTAATGCGAAAATAAACTACTTGGATTATAACTGGGAATTAAACAACTAAAACCCTATGCCAATAGCTGCAAACAGTATTAGTATTATCATTCCTGTTCTAAATGAGGCTGCAAATATAAATAGGCTTTTGGCCCATCTAATTGAAAAAGAAACAGGAGGTTACATTTCAGAAATTATAATTGTAGATGGCCATAGCCAGGACAACACTGTTGCTTTGATCCAAGAGTTTTCTATAAACGCTAGTATAGACATTAAAGTAATTGTTTCAAAAAGAGGTCGTGCCAAACAAATGAACGCTGGGGCAAACCATAGCAAAAGTTCAATTTTATATTTTTTACACGCAGATTCATACCCTCCAAAAGGTTTTGACACCCTTATTATATCTGAAATTGAGAAACAACAGCTAGCAGGATGTTTTAAGATGAGATTTGACAGCAATCATTGGTGGTTAGCCCTGGTGAGTTGGGGAACTCGTTTTAATTGGAAAATATGCCGTGGTGGTGATCAAAGTCTTTTTATTACCAAAGCTCTTTTTAATGAAATAGGAGGTTTTGACCAGAGGTATACTATCTATGAAGACCAAATACTTACCAACCAACTCTACAAACGCAAGCAATTTGTTGTAATCCAACATTGGATTGTCACCTCTGCCCGATTGTATGAAAAAAAAGGGCTTTGGTACTTGCAATATCACTTTTTGATGATATACCTAAAAAAATGGTTGGGTGCGTCTGCCGCTGTCTCTTATACACATCTGACGCTGCCGACGAAGAGGATAG
>CAJXUG010000106.1:0-7178 GCA_913060785.1 uncultured Flavobacteriaceae bacterium
GAGATTTCTGCCTGTCTCGTGGGCTCGGAGATGTGTATAAGAGACAGCCTCTATAAGAGACGGTATTGCGATGAGTCATGCCAAAGGGCATAAGTTTACTCATAACAATTTGCAGGTGTTAGAGGCCCTTTTAGAGGCTCAAAACACTTCTAGAAAAACCCGCCCAGAAATTTATGTTGTTACAGAGGCTGTGTTTTCTATGGATGGAGATAGCCCAGCGCTAAAGGCGGTAGCTAGCCTGTGTAAAAAATACAGCGCCTATTTAATTATAGACCAGGCGCACGCCACAGGCGTTATTGGCCCCAAGGGTAAAGGCCTTGTGCAAGAATTAGTCCTGGAGGATTTGGTGTTTGCACGTATAGTTACCTTTGGTAAAGCACTTGGCTGTCACGGGGCGGCTATTTTAGGAAGCTGTGAGTTAAAAAGCTATTTAATAAATTTTGCACGAAGTTTTATCTACACCACAGCATTACCTCCTCACACACTAGCTACCATAGGGGCAGCATACAGTGAGCTAGAGCATAACAGCGATGCCATAAAAAAATTACAAAACAATATTTCAACACTGCAAAAGTGTATCCTAGATGCGCAATTAACCCCCTACTTTATTCCAAGTCAATCTGCCATACATTGCTGTGTTATAAAAGGCAATAAGGCTACCAAAGATGTTGCAGCCCTACTGCAGCAAAACAAGTTTGATGTCAAGGCTATTTTGTCTCCAACAGTGCCCAAAGGGCAAGAACGCCTTCGTATTTGTTTGCATAGCTTTAATAAAAAAGAAGACATAACAGCCTTGGTAAGGCTCCTTAAAGAATTACTAATTCCATAAAAACGCATTGCCAGCTTGTCATTGTTTTTAAATTAAAATAAGCAGTTTGTTCTATATATTTACACCATGAAAAATCAAACCTATTTCATCACAGGTATCTCTACAGAGGTTGGTAAAACAATAGTTTCTGCCATTGTAACTCAGGCCTTGCAAGCAGATTACTGGAAGCCAGTGCAAGCTGGAGAATTGGAACATAGTGACACCCACAAAGTGCAACAATTAGTTTCCAATACTAAAACAAAATTTCATGCATCTGCGTTTAACCTAAAAACACCTATGAGTCCGCATGCCGCCGCAAAGATTGACGGTGTTGGTCTTTCTGTAACAAAAATAAAGCGGCCCAAAAGCCAAAACAATTTGGTGATTGAAGGTGCAGGAGGTCTTTTAGTGCCCTTAAACGATACACAAACCGTTATAGATTTAATACTCCCCTTGGATAAAGTGATTGTGGTATCACGTCATTACCTTGGTAGTATTAACCATACTCTGCTAACCATCGAGGCCTTAAAATCAAGAGGGATTCCTGTATTTGGCATTATTTTTAGTGGAGCCAAGCATCCATCAACAGAGTCTATTATTACAAAAATGAGTGGCGTTCCTGTTTTAGGGCGCATAGACCAAGAGCCGTATTTTGATAAAAATGTAGTAAAACAATATGCCGAAGATCTAAGAGACGTGCTTTAAAATACTACACCTACAACAATTACTGTTTAAGATAAATTAGAGGGTCTAATATCCAATACTCATCAAGCTATCCAGTGCTTCAAAAAGTGTAACTTTGTACAATGAAATTAACCCAACGCGATATTGCCCATATTTGGCATCCTTTAACCCAGCACCAAACTGCTAGGGCTCCCGTTGGGATTGTAAAAGCATCAGGATCTGTATTAATTGATGAACATGGAAATAGCTATATAGACGGCATTGCGTCCTGGTATACCGCCATGTTTGGACATTGTAATCCATACATTATCCAGGCAATGACAAAACAAATGCAAACCCTAGATTTTGTAATGTTTAGCGGCTTTACTCACGAGCCAGCCATTGAGTTATCAGAAAAATTGGTAGCGATCTTGCCCCCCAATCAACAAAAAGTATTTTTTAATGACAACGGCTCTACCGCTGTGGAAGCAGCCATTAAAATGGCCATTCAATACTACCATAATAAATCTCAAAAAAGAGATACTCTTATAGCCTTTGAAGACGGATTTCATGGAGATACCTTTGGCGCTATGAGCGCCTCAGGATTGTCTTCTTACAATGGCCCTTTCGAAGATTTTTTACTAAAGGTAAAACGCATCCCTATCCCACAAGAGAATAATTTGGACGAAGTTTTGGCCTTGCTTACCACTATTTTAGAACAAAACAGCTGCGCCGGCTTTATTTTTGAACCCCTTGTGCAAGGTGCTGCCGGTATGAAGTTTCATAGCGCCAAAGGCCTAGATGCATTAATAGCCAAATGTAAAGCCCACGATGTGCTTTGCATTGCAGATGAAATCATGACTGGTTTTGGAAAAACAGGCACCAACTTTGCCGTAGAGCAGCTGCAGCATACTCCAGATATTATGTGCCTAAGTAAAGCTTTAACAGCGGGCATGTTTCCTTTGAGTATCACAAGTTGCACCCAAGAAATATTTGACGGCTTTTTAAGCCACCAAGTGCATAAAGGGTTTTTTCATGCCCACACCTATAGCGCCCACCCTGTCGGTTGTGCGGCTGCCATAGCCAGTATTGAGCTGCTTACCTCCCCTGAAATTTTAAAAAAACGCGCCTACATTGCAGGTGCACACAGCGTTTTTGCAGAAAAAATACAGCAGCATCCTGCTGTGAAACAGGTACGCTGTAAGGGGGTGATTCTAGCCATAGATCTTGCCATAGAAATGCAGCGTTATGGAAATTTAAGAGATGAGCTATACCAATTTTTTATGGAGCGCGGGGTAGCGTTAAGGCCTCTGGGCAACACCCTGTATGTGCTCCCTCCGTATGTAATTACCAATCAAGAGCTTGATACTATTTACAGCGCAATAGAGGAGGCATTGGCCCATTATAATAATTAGTATTTCTTTGCTGTTTAAAGCCGCTAGAAAACTAAGAACCTTTATTTTTGTATGAAATCATAAAACTTTGCACGCACCTATTTCTATTTCAGCAATTGCTTCTGTTTCTGCTTTGGGGGATTCACCCAAAGAAGTTTGGGAGCGCTATTTGTCAAAAAAGCCGCTATTTGTTAAAAAGAAAATAGGCTCTCAAGAGGTTTTTGTTACCGAAATTTCCGCAAAAACACAAAAAGCGCTTACGCAGTTAAAAGCATCAAACCCAAGTTATAAAACACTAGATAGAACCGTACTACTTGCAATTTTAGCCTCTAAGCAAGCTTTGCAAAATACAGATCTAGAAAAACAAAGCCTTGATATTAACATAGGCTCTTCTCGAGGAGCCACTTCTTTATTTGAAAAGTACCACACAGATTTTTTACAAACAGGGAAAGTATCTCCCTTTACATCACCTACCACAACTCTGGGTAATATTTCTTCTTGGGTCTCTCAGGAGTTGGGCACAAAAGGCCTACAGATAGACCAATCTGTTACCTGTTCTACGGCAATGCATGCCCTTTTAAATGGTATTGCTTGGCTACAAGCAGATATGGCCCAGGGGTTCTTGGTTGGAGGCAGTGAGGCAGCCCTTACACCATTTACTATTGCACAAATGCAAGCCCTAAAGCTATACTCAAAATCCGCCCATGATAGCCCTTGTGAGTCTATGGGTTTTCAAAAAACAAAAAATACCATGGTTTTGGGAGAGGCAGCGGCAGTTGCTGTTTTGGAAAAAGGAATTTCTGCCCGCACCCTGGCAGTAATAAAAGGCTATGGGTTTGGTAGTGAGATGATTTCTCATAATAGCTCCATTACCCAAAATGCAAACAGCATACAAAAAGCCATGAAGATGGCTCTTGAAAAAGCCGCCATTAAAACAGTAGATGCTATAATTATGCATGCGCCAGGAACTGTAAAAGGAGATGTTGCAGAAAAAAATGCCATTGATATACTCTTTAAAGAAAAGCAGCCCTTACTCACTTCAAATAAATGGATGGTAGGACACACTTTTGCCGCCAGCGGCATGTTAAGTATTGAAATGGCAATATATATGCTGCTGCACAATAAATTTATTGAGAACCCCTTCTATAGCAACCCTAGAGATCTTCCTTCAACCCTAAAAACTGTGCTTGTTAATGCCGTTGGCTTTGGAGGTAATGCGGTAAGTATTATTCTCTGCCGGCCATAAAAAAATAAAGATGTTTTGTCTGTTTTTTTATAGCCTTAGGCTCACACACTTTAAAAACCTACATAAATAAAGGCCTGTTTTTCTGCCCGCATATAATTCTAGAAAACTCTTAAAACGAATAGAAAAAATTACCTATTTTTGAATCATGATGCAGACAAAACATAACTGGACCAAAGAAGAGATTTTAGCCATTTACAATAAGCCCATGATGGAATTATTGTACGATGCTGCAACTGTTCATAGAGCAAACCATAATCCTAATCAAGTACAGGTTTCTACCTTACTTTCTATAAAAACAGGAGGTTGCCCAGAAGATTGCGGGTATTGCCCACAAGCTGCGAGATACCACACAGATATAGAAGGAAATGATTTAATGAGTGTTAGCCAAGTAAAAGCGCAGGCACTCAGAGCAAAATCTAGCGGCTCATCACGCGTTTGTATGGGAGCTGCCTGGAGAAATGTAAAAGATGGGCCAGAGTTTGATAGTGTTTTGGAGATGGTTCGTACCATCAACAAACTAGACATGGAAGTATGTTGTACCCTTGGTATGATTACAGAAAATCAAGCACAGCGTTTGGCAGAAGCTGGTTTGTACGCTTACAACCATAACCTTGATACCAGTGAAGATTATTATAAAGATGTTATTTCTACCAGAGCATTTCAAGACAGGTTAGACACCATAGAAAATGTACGTAAAACCAATGTAACGGTTTGCAGTGGCGGTATTATTGGTATGGGAGAAGCCATAGAAGATAGAGCAGGAATGTTGGTGGCCTTAGCCAGTTTAAACCCGCAGCCAGAAAGCACACCTATAAACGCCTTAGTTCCTGTAGAGGGAACTCCAATGGAGGAGATAGCTCCTGTATCTATTTGGGAAATGATACGCATGGTAGCCACTACCCGTATTGTGCTTCCTAACACACAGGTGCGTTTATCTGCAGGTAGAACACAAATGTCTCAAGAGGGGCAAGCAATGTGCTTCTTTGCAGGTGCAAATTCTATTTTTGCTGGAGACAAATTGTTAACAACGCCAAATCCAGATGTGCATGAAGATATGAAACTCTTTGAGCTTCTGGGATTACAGCCCATGAAGCCTTTTGTTAAGAAAGACCAACCACAATCTGTAGAGGCGCAATATTCTAAATATAAAGACCAAGCAGAAAAACCAAAATGGACCCGTCCAGATCATAAAATAGAGCGTAACGAGCTTGCCAAAGCCAAAGCAAAACTATAAGTATATAATTACAATTAGTTGTTTGTAAGGCCTCGAAGTCTCTCAAAAATCATAGCAGATTCCCATCCACGATACAGGAGGTAATCTGTTATTTTTTTTCGTTTTTTTTGTCCATCGGGTTCTCCAGAGAGTTGGGCAACTCTTTTTTCAAACAAAACATCAAAGGTATCTAGGTATTCGTTTTGTGGGATTTCTTTTAGGGCCAGTTTGAGATTATATGCAGAAATATTACGCATTTTTAATTCTCGTGTAATTCTATTTCTTCCCCATTTTTTTTGTCTAAATTTTCCACGAGCAAAGGCCTGAGCAAATCGAGTTTCATTTAAAAAATTATGGGCCAGTAAATGACCAATAATTTCGTCAATGGCCTGAGGAATCATGCGCATCTCTCGAAGCTTTTTAGTTACTTCTTGATGGCAACGCTCTTGGTAGACGCAGTATTTTTCAATACTTCTTTTTGCCTGCTGCAGGGTATATGTTTTGTGGGTGAAACTCATAAGGGGATTCAAAAATACGCTTAAAAATAGTGGCGCAGATCTTTTTTGAAGCTAGAAAAAACTTTTAAAGCAAAAAAAAACCCTCCTTTGCAAAAGCAAAGAAGGGTTATGGTTATTTTAGTCTATCACCGTTCTTGTCATAGAAGTGATATTCTAGATACGTGTAAGCATCTCTTGGTTGTATTTTTACCCATTTTTTATGCTCCATAAACCACTTATGGCGCATAGATGGAAAACCTTTTGTTAAAAAGGCTGCTATAAAAGGATGTGTACTTAATGTTATATCCTTATAGTCTTTTTTGAAAAGCCTTTTGAGCTCCTCGGTAATCTTTTGTACCACCACAATCGGCGCTTCTATCTCACCAATTTCACCCCCTGGGGCTTCTTCGCTGGTTTTGATATTCATTTCTGGCCTAACGCGTTGGCGTGTAATTTGTATCAACCCAAATTTACTTGGAGGTAGGATTTTGTGTTTTGCTCTGTCGTTTTTCATTTCCTCACGAAGATGATCAAACAGCTTTTTACGATTGGCAGCATTTGCCATATCAATAAAGTCAACCACAATAATTCCTCCCATATCCCTAAGACGTAATTGTCTTGCCACCTCACTGGCAGCAATAATATTAACCTCTAGGGCAGTATCTTCTTGGTTCTTGCTTTTTGTACTACGGTTACCACTGTTCACGTCTATAACGTGCATGGCTTCTGTATGTTCAATAACCAAATAGGTTCCTTTGGAACTTGAAACAGTTCTTCCAAAGCTTGTTTTAATTTGTCTTTCAATACCATGTTTTTCATACATAGGTATTTTTGAGTCATAAAACTTAACGATACTTTCTTTACCAGGTGCAATTTCTTGCACATAATCTTTTATTTGTAAATACAGAGTTTCATCATCAATATGAATACCCGAGAATTGGTCATTAAAAACATCTCGTATCATAGAGGCACCCCTATTTAGCTCACTTAGCACCTTACTTGGGTGGTGAGCACCTTGTAGCTTTTTGCACATCGCCGTCCAGCGATCTACTAGACTTTGTAAGTCTTTATCCAGTTCTGCTACTTTTTTGCCTTCTGCTACTGTGCGTATTATAACACCAAATCCTTTAGGTCTTATGCTTGTAATTAAGCGTTTTAACCTGTCTTTTTCTTCACGGCTTTCTATTTTTTGAGAAACAGAAATACGATCAGAAAAAGGAACCAAAACAATATAACGGCCAGCTATAGATAGCTCACTGCTTATACGAGGTCCTTTTGTGGAAATGGGTTCTTTTACTACTTGTACCAGAATCTGTCTCTTATACACATCTCCGAGCCCACGAGACAGGCAGAAATC
>CAJXUG010000107.1:0-7161 GCA_913060785.1 uncultured Flavobacteriaceae bacterium
TGCCTGTCTCGTGGGCTCGGAGATGTGTATAAGAGACAGTCCTAGAACACTTCCTAGTAAAATTGAAGTTAGACCATCATCTCCACCAACAAAATAGTATGATGCTCCTTGATTAATTTTTTGTATTGAATCTTAAAAATTACATTTGTTATAAAAATAGGATATGGCTGGTAATACCTTCGGAAATATTTTTAAGCTAACCACCTTTGGCGAATCTCATGGAGAGGCTATAGGTGGTATTATTGATGGGTGCCCTGCAGGGGTTTCTATAGACTTAGATGCCATTGAAAATCAAATGATGCGCCGAAGACCTGGGCAATCTACTATTGTCACCCAGCGTAAAGAAGCAGATACCGTTCGTTTTCTATCAGGAATATTTGAGGGTAAAACAACAGGGTCTCCTATTGGTTTTATTATAGAAAATACCAATCAAAAATCTGCAGACTACACTCACATTAAAGATAGTTATAGACCAAGCCATGCAGATTATACCTTCGATAAAAAATACGGCCACCGTGATTACAGAGGTGGTGGGCGCTCTTCCGCCCGCGAAACAGCATGTAGGGTAGTGGCAGGAGCTATTGCAAGTCAGTTGTTAGGTGCAATAGCTATAACTGGGTATGTATCTTCTGTTGGTGATTTAACATTAGAAAAACCATACCAGGAATTAGATTTTAATACCGTAGATAGTAACGTGGTGCGTTGTCCAGATGCAGAAATGGCATCAAAAATGATTGCTAAAATAAAAGAAATTAAAAAACAAGGAGACACCATAGGTGGCATAATTACCTGTGTTATACAAAATGTTCCTGTAGGTTTAGGCGAGCCTGTTTTTGATAAATTACATGCACAACTGGGCAAAGCAATGCTTTCTATAAATGCAGTCAAAGGATTTGAGTTTGGTAGTGGATTTAAGGGCGCTACTATGAACGGAAGCGAGCATAACGATCTTTTTAACCAAGACGGGACCACCAAAAGCAATCTATCTGGAGGTGTTCAAGGAGGCATAAGTAATGGTATGGATATCTACTTTAGGGTAGCTTTTAAACCCGTTGCTACGATAATGCAAAAACAACAAACCATAAACAGCAAAGGTGAAAAAGTAGAAATGCAAGGTAAAGGGCGTCATGATCCTTGTGTTGTTCCAAGAGCAGTACCTATAGTAGAGGCTATGGCAGCCTTAACTATTGCAGATTTTTGGTTAGCCAATAAATTATCTAAATTGTAAGTTTAGTATCCACTTTAACTTTATTATCAACTACAGTATATGAAAAAATTAGCATTACATTGGAAAATTCTTTTAGGTATGTTAGTAGGAGTGCTATTTGCACTACTGCTCACTAATTTTGATTGGGGCGCTTCATTTATTGGAGATTGGATCAAACCCTTCGGAACTATATTTATTAGCTCTTTAAAGTTAATTGCCATCCCACTTATATTGGCTGCTTTAATCAAAGGTATTTCAGATCTAAAAGACATTTCAAGCTTGTCTAAAATGGGCATGCGGACAATTTCTATATATGTTATAACAACAGTAATAGCTGTATCTATAGGGCTTACAGTAGTAAGTTTAATACAACCTGGAAAAACAATAAATGAAGACACTCGTAATGAACTTGTTGAAGCCTATGGCGGTGATGCAGATGCAAAACTTCAAGCGGCAGCAGCACAAAAAGATGCAGGCCCTCTGCAAGCACTTATAGATTTAGTTCCAAGTAATATAGTAAGTGCTGCCTCTAGTAACAGAAATATGTTACAGGTTATCTTCTTTGCAGTGTTTTTTGGCATCTCATTGATTTTAATACCCCAAGAAAAAGCAAAGACTGTCAAAGACTTTTTTGACGGGCTTAATGAAGTTATCTTAAAAATGGTAGATTTAATTATGCTAGCGGCGCCCTATGGTGTTTTTGCATTAATGGCTGCGCTAGTTGTGGAAGCCCCAAGTGCAGACTTATTTGCAGCTCTTGGTATGTACGCTATATCTGTAGTATTTGGTTTATTAGTAATGGTTGTATTTTATATAGTATTAGTAAAAGTGTTTACTAAAAAGTCTCCCAGGTTTTTTTTGAATGGAATTGCTCCTGCGCAATTATTGGCATTTTCTACTAGTAGTAGTGCGGCAACGCTGCCCGTAACTATGGAGCGAGTAACAGAGCATTTAGGAGTAGAGGAGGAGGTATCTAGTTTTGTGTTACCAATTGGTGCCACCATTAATATGGATGGAACTAGTTTATACCAGGCAGTTGCTGCGGTTTTTATTGCGCAAGCCTTTGGTATGGATTTAAGTTTCGGTACCCAATTAGGTATTATTGCAACGGCAACTCTAGCCTCGATTGGATCTGCAGCAGTTCCTGGAGCTGGTATGGTAATGCTTGTTGGAGTATTGGGGTACGCAGGTATTCCTGAGGCTGGACTTGCGTTAATATTTGCCGTAGACAGGCCTTTAGATATGTGTAGAACAGTTATAAATGTAACTGGTGATGCAACGGTGTCTATGCTAGTTGCAAAATCTCAAGGCAAACTAGGTGAGCCTAAAATCAAAAATTGGGATGATACTTTCACCAAATAATATATCATACAGTTATATAAAAAAAAGGCGGTCTATCAAGACCGCCTTTTTTTATGACCACAAGAGTACTATTGTTTTATAATTTCAACAGTGTGCGGGTAAGGAATTTCAATTCCTGCTGCATCTAAAGCAGTTTTAACGTTCTCTAGCGTAGTGCAATGAACCTGCCAGAAATCTTCAGACTTAACCCAGCCCCTGACTGCAAAATTTACAGAGCTATCTGCCAATTCAACAACATCTATACTTGGAGCAGGATCTTGTAAAATATTTTTTTGAGAGGTAAGTACGTTTAATAAAACTTCTTTTGTTTTTTTGATATCAGCATCATAAGACACGCCAATTACATGACGTACTTGTCTTGTGCCCTCAGAGGTGAAATTAGTGATACTACCATTAGATAAATTACCATTTGGTATAATGATTAAATGATTTCCAGGGCCAACGATCTTAGTAGTAAAAATCTCAATTTCTTTGACTGTTCCTTTTTTACCTTGAGTTTCAATGAAATCACCAATTTTAAAAGGCTTGAATATCATTAACATCACACCGCCTGCAAAATTAGAAAGTGATCCTTGCAGGGCTAGACCTATGGCTAAACCTGCAGAGGCAAGTACAGCAGCAAATGAGGTGGTTTGAATGCCTAGATTACCCAGTATGGAAAGTACTAGCAAAACTTTTAAAACAATACCTGCTAGGTTTAGTAAGAATTTTTTTAAACTCTCATCATAATGGCTTTTGTCCATAAGGGCATTTGCTGCCTTCATTAGTTTTTTAATAGCCCATGTACCTATAATCCAAATGGCAATGGCGCCTATTACTTTGATGCCATATTCGCTTGATATACTTATTACTTTATCTAATACTATTTGATAATCCATCTTTTTAGTTTATGTTGTAAAAATACTACTCATTTTGAGAAAACGTATATTTTTTACTTATTTAATAAAACAACACCTTTTTATACTATAAAAACTTTTCTCTTAAGCCCTGTGTTGGAATCATACACTGCTCTTTTTTGCCAAACCACTTGTAACGGTTTTTGGCAATAAAATCATAAACACCATCTCTGATAAATCTGGGGATGATAAGAAGTACAAAAAATAGGGGCCAAAGACCTGATAATTTTCTTGCAATACGGAGCGCCGCCGAAGACTTTATATACACATTCCCATTTTCGATAAGCACTATAGAGTCTAGCTTTCTGACATCTACAGCATGCGTTTTTAACAATAAGACACCTTGCTTTTCTTGGAGAGGAGTAAATTTAAACACATTTCCGGAATCTCTTTTTACCACAAAATTAACGGCTCCGTTGCATAAGTTGCAAACACCATCAAAAAGAATAATACTGTGTGTTAATTGTTTATTCATACCTATCAAAAATAATCATTAACATACTATAATGAGTATCTTATTTATATTCAATGCATTAAGATACTTTTTCTAAGGCATCTAGATTTACGTTAGTAGTAAAAATACCATAGTTAACAATGGCTTTTTTCTTTTCTATGGTGTCTATAGTACCTATTGCCTTACCATCTAGCATGCGTACTCTGTCACCAACTTTTAAGGTTACTTTAGCTACCGGTGGTGGTGCTTTTTTTGCAGCTGCTTTTTCTTTCTTTTTACGAGTGCGTATTTCTTCAACTTTTACATCTACCTCTTGTTGGGTGATGCGCTGTTTGGTTTTAACGTCTTTTTTTTGTTTTGGAGCTATTTGCTTGCGTTTGCTGTTTTCTACCATTACCAGTTTAAAGAGCTCTTCCTGCAACAGTTTTTTCTTTTTGTTGTTATGATATTTCTCAGAGATTTGGTCAAACTTTTTACCAATAGCAATTAATTTTTGGTTGCTATCATACAGCTCTTGATAGCTCTCTAGTTTATCTTTCACCTTTACATTAACAGCCTCTAACTCTTTCTCTTTCTTTTTAGCCTTTTGAGCAGAGCTCTCAAGATATTCAGAGTTTTTGCGCAATTTTGACCGTTCTTTTTGCAGATCTGCTATAGATTTATCAAAGCGTATTTTACCACCTTCTACCTTTTTTTTGGACCTGTTAATAAGACTGTATGGTATTCCGTTTTTTTGAGCCACTTCAAATGTAAAAGAACTTCCTGCCTCACCTAGGTAAAGTTTATAAAGAGGCTCAAGGGTTTTACTATCAAACAACATATTGGCATTCACGGCATGAGGAAGTTCATTTGCTAAGAGTTTTAAATTAGCATAGTGAGTGGTTATAATTCCAAAAGCTTCCCGCTCATAAAAAACTTCCAAGAATGTTTCAGCAAGTGCGCCACCAAGTTCTGGGTCTGAGCCGGTGCCAAATTCATCAATTAAAAAAAGCGTGTTTTTATTGCATTTACGCAAAAAATGATTCATCTTTTTTAATCTATAACTATAGGTGCTTAAATGATTCTCTATAGATTGGTTATCTCCAATATCTGTAAGTATACGGTCAAACAAGCACATTTCACTATCTGCTTGCAGGGGAACTAAAAAACCACTTTGTAGCATAACTTGTAATAAACCAACCGTTTTTAAGGTAATACTTTTTCCTCCCGCATTAGGCCCAGAGATAACGATAATACGTCCTTCTTGGGTAAGTGCAATGCTTTGAGGATGGGTTTTTTCTTTTCGTTTCTTGTTTGCTGTGTATAATAAAGGATGGTATGCATTTACTAAAGAGAGTCTTCGTTGTGATGTTATAAGAGGTAATACTCCATTAATTTCAACAGCATACTTAGCTTTTGCCGATACAGTGTCTATGTGTATTAAATAATCTTGATATGCTGCAAGTAATGGAGTATAGGGCCTTACATACTCCGTAAGCATTTTTAAAATACGTTTAATTTCTTCTAGTTCTTCATATACTAAGTTACTGAGCTCTGTTGTGAACTCAAAGGTTTCTTGGGGCTCCATGTAAACAATACTACCAGTTTTTGAAGTGCCAAGCACGGTACCTCTAACTTTACGTCTATACATAGCCTTTACCGCCAAAACACGTCTATTCTCTACCACAGATTCTCGTATTTCATCAAGATAATCGTTACCAATATATCTTGTTAAGGCTTTACCAAAAGAGGAGTTTACTTGTCCTTTTACAACATTTAGCCGTTTTCGAATTTGAGATAACTGCATAGAGGCATCATCTCTTAACTCTCCATATTTATTAAATATAGCTTGAATCTCTGCAGCTATATTTGCACGATAGGATATGGTATCGGCATTTTGATTTAAGTGAATATAAAACTCTTCAAATTTTTTAAAAAACGCCTGTAGGGTATGGGTTGTCTGGCAAATGGTTAAAATTTTTCTAAAACCAGTAGTATCCAGTGAGCTGTTTTCTATATCTAGTAATTGTAGTTCTTTAAAGATTGGTTCAAAACCATGATTGGGTATAGGAGCGTCACTACCAAAGGAGGCGGTGTATTCTTTAACTTGTTGTAACGCAGTTTGGATATACTGCGAATCATCAAAAGGCATGATAGAAAGCACTCTTTGTTTGCCAGGATCTGTGATACAAAAATTTGAAACCTGCTTTAATACAACAGGAAACTCTAAATCTTCAAGGGTTTTGGAATCAATTTTAATCATACTTGTAAACAAGGGGGTCATTATATTTTAAATAATTACTTTCTAATGATTCACAAAAGAAGTAATTTTAGAACACAAAAATACACATAATGCATGTTAATATTTCCCCAACGTGGGCACCTATTTTACAAGAAGAATTTAGCAAAGACTATTTTAAGTCTGTAAGCTCATTTGTGGATAAAGCCTATCAAGAAGCTACTTGTTATCCTGCCAAAGAAGATATATTTAAAGCCCTACATAAAACCTGCTTTAATGAGTTGCGAGTTGTCATCATAGGTCAAGATCCCTACCATGATGTGGGACAGGCCAATGGGCTTAGTTTTTCTGTAAAAGATACTATTGCGCATCCTCCATCACTAAAAAATATTTTTAAAGAACTAGAAAGTGATTTAGGTATAGCTATACCCAAATCTGGAAATTTAGACCGGTGGGCAACCCAAGGAGTTCTTCTGTTAAATGCAACATTAACTGTAGAGGCTCATAAACCAGCAAGCCATCAAAAAAAAGGCTGGGAAACATTTACAGATGCTATTATATCTGAAATTTCAGCTCATAAACAAGGAGTTGTTTTTTTGTTATGGGGAGGGTTTGCCAAAACAAAAGCAAAATATATTGACACTACAAAACACATTGTTTTTACAAGTGGACATCCATCTCCACTTAGCGCAAATAGAGGCTACTGGTTTGGCAATAAACACTTTAGTCAAACAAATGAGTGCTTAACAGCACAAGGGAAAAAGCCAATTTCTTGGTAATAAAACAAAAAAAGCTACTCACTCTAAAGAATGAATAGCCGGTAGTCTTAAACTATACTTACTTAAAAAAAAACTTACTCTTTATCTTTTTTTGAAGGCTCTGTAGCATCGTTACAACTAAAGTGTAATAAAAAGAAAGTGGTCGCTACTAAAGAGGCTAAAATAATAAGAAATGTGTTCATGTGTTTTGTGTTTACATGTAGTAGATGAACAATAAGATCTGTCTCTTATACACATCTGACGCT
>CAJXUG010000108.1:0-7133 GCA_913060785.1 uncultured Flavobacteriaceae bacterium
ATAGCTTTAAAATGTAATTCAAAAAGAAATTGAATGACCTTATTTACTAATTCTTCTTTTCCAGCAAAATGTTTGTACAATGTCTTTTTTGATATACCCAATGTTTCAGAAATATCATCCATTGTGACCTGTTTTATACCATAGGCTTCAAATAGTTCCAGTGACTTAACCAATATTTTATTTTTAAGGTTCATAAGGTTTAAATATGTAAACGGTTTAAGCTTATCTATTAAAATTAATTGCTGGTTCTATAACTTTTCAAAATTGCATCAAAAGAAAATTTTCCACTACCTAGCATAAACAAGGCCGAATATACTATCAAGTAAAGAATTCCTAATTCTTGTTTTGCAAAAGGGTCATCACCATGTATGACAAGCACAGCTGTTAACATGGTTAATATTAATGGTATTGCTGCATATCTTGTTAGTAATCCTATGAGAAGTAAAATCGAACATACAACTTCTGAAAATACAGCTAAAGCCAATGAAATAGTTGGGCTCATGCCCATAACGCTTGGAAATTGTATATCTCCAGAAATCAGCATATGTATTTTTGGAATGCCATGACCCAGCATCAATAATCCAATTCCAACTCTTAATACCAATAAAGTGATATTTACTTTAGGTGCCTTAAACTCAATAGTATCCATCATTAATATTTTTTTGTTTTAACCTATTTTTACAGAGGTCATTGAAAGTGACCCACCAACAGGTTTATCGTTAAATAATTCTATAGTTTCGTTTTCTTCTTTTAATGCCAAGACATACAATAGTGGCATATAATGCTCTGGGGTTGGTATGGCCAAATCAAATGCTTTCCCTTGCGATCTAAAGTCTATAAGACTTTGATGGTCTCCATTTAGTATAAAACTTTTCATCTTTTCATTAGCTTCAAATGTCCAGCTATATGCGAATTCTTCATTGAGCCTGTCCCAAGCTACTTTACGTAGGTTATGGACCATATTTCCGCTGCCAATAATTAAAACTCCCTTATTGCGTAGACTATTAATTTCTTTTGCCAATTCATAATGGTATTTTGCTGACTTCGTATAATCAATACTCATTTGTATAACAGGAATATCAGCCTTAGGATATAAATGTTTTATAACACTCCAAGCACCATGGTCAAGTCCCCATTTATCGTCAAATCCCACTTCCGTGCTACTAATGATGTGTTTCGTTTCTTTTGCCAATTCCGGACTTCCAGGGGCAGGATACTGAACATCAAACAGAGCTTGAGGAAAACCCCCAAAATCGTGAATAGTTCTTGGGTTTTGCATAGCGGTAACATAGGTGCCATTGGTTTCCCAATGAGCCGAAATACAGAGTATGGCATTTGGTCTTATCAGCTCTTTACCTAATTGTCTAAACCTCGCCACAAATTCGTTTTCTTCAATAGCATTCATTGGGCTTCCATGACCCAAGAATAGTACAGGCATTTTTCCTGTACTACTCATTGTAGAGGTCATTTTATTTAAATCTTTTAAATTCATACTGAAACCTATTAATGGCAATAGCGCCATGGATTTGATAAATTGTTTTCTATCCATTTCATAAATAATTATGAAACTTGTTTAACAAATTGAACTTCTGCGTTAATCTTAATGTCATTTCCAACCATAACACCTCCAGCTTCTAAAGCTGCATTCCAGTTTAATCCAAAATCTTTTCGGTTAAGTTTCCCATCAATGGAAAAACCTGCTTTTTCATTGCCATAAGGGTCTTTCATGTATCCACCAAATTCCGCATCTAATTCTATTTCTTTGGTAGTTCCTTTAATGGTTAAGTCACCAATCAATTTGAATTTGTTGTCATCAACTTTTTTTAGTGATTTACTCACAAATGTGATTTCTGGATATTGCTCAACCTCAAAAAAGTCAGGACTTTTTAAATGTGCATCCCTATCATCATTATTAGTAGAGATTGAACCAGTATCAATGGTCGCATTAAAATTGGAAGACCTAAAATCTTCACCGTCAATTGAGGCATCAAAAGTTTTAAATGCTCCTTTTACGTTAGAAATCATAAGGTGTTTTACCTTAAAAGTTAGTTCGCTGTGTGCTGGGTCCAATACCCATTTTGTTGTTTTCATAATGTTTATTTTTTAAATGTTATAGTACAAAATTAACTAACGATTAAGGGTTTTACATTACACTATTAGGTAGATGAGTTGTAAAATTTGGAAATCTATAATTTAAAAATTTAATCAAGTTTCATGACTGATTAAAAAACTATAACAAACTTAAGCCAATGCTTGCTTCACTGCCTGATGTAATTGGGTAGTAGGTCTCTTTATGAGTTTAGATAATATCTGGTCTTGATTATACAAATCGTTTTTAGAGGCGCTGTAATCTAAACTGGCAAAAGCTTTGGCAATTCCTTGAGGTAAACCAACTTGCTGTAACTTTTCAGCATATTCTTTCTCTGGGAGGTTCACAAATTCGATGCTTTTACTGGTTTGTTTTCGCACTTCGGCAGCTAGGTCTTGCATAGTATAGGTTTGGTCGCCAGCCAATTCGTAGGTTTTTCCGGTGTGAGCATCATTGGTGATGACTTCGGCAATAGCCTCGGCATAGTCTTCACGAGTAGCTGATGAAATTTTCCCATTGCCAGCACTCCCAATAATAACACCTTGCTCCACAGCTTGTTTTAATCCAGCCGTATAATTTTCGGTATACCAACCGTTACGCAAAATGGTGTAGGGTATGTCAGACTCCATGAGCATACGTTCTGTTGCCAAGTGTTCAGGCGCCAATATCATTGACGAGGTGTCGGCATGAAGTAAACTGGTATAGGCAATTTTCTTTACCTGGGCTTGTTTAGCAGCCTTAATCACATTGTAATGTTGGGCTTCTCGTTTACCTATTTCGCTTCCTGAAATAAATACCAAATGGTCTATACCCTCTAACGCTTGGGGTAAGGTGTTAGGTTGGTCATAATCAAAGGTTCTGGCTTCTATTCCTAAAGATGCTGCCTTTTCTGGGTTTCTAACCAAAGCTACTAATTCAGCTTCAATCTTTTTCTCTTTTAATTTCTGAACTACAAGTTGCCCTAATTGGCCAGTAGCTCCTGTTATTGCTATTTTCATAACTTACTTTTTTATATATTAATTACTTATATGTTTTTAATTTTTTATTCGATTGTTTTTTAAATGAAAGGGTCGCAAACCATCCAACAGTATACCATCAATCAAAGAATGTGGATGGCTTTTTTAAAGAATGTAAGGGTTAAACACCAATCAAACTATGAAAACCACAATACCTTACAACTTAAAATTTAGTTGCGACCCTATTGTTATCTATTAAGCATTCATACCTCCATCAATGACTTGTGTTGTTCCAGTAATAAATTTGCTTTCATCACTTGCCAAAAATTGAACGAGTTGTGCAATTTCAATTGGGTCTGCGTATCTACCCAATGGAATCGAATTTTCAAAAGCTTTCTTCATTCCAGCAGCATCGTCAGGGCTATAGCCTGCTTCTAGCGAGCGCATCATTCTATTATCAACAGGTGATGGGTTTATGGTATTTACACGAATTTTACGTGGAGCCACCTCTATTGCAAGGTTCCTCATCATACCCACAACGGCATGTTTACTTGCAATATATGCGGTGACATTGGGACTGCCTGCAATTCCTGCAACCGAGGCAGTAAGGATAACACTTCCACCATCATTCATCTTTGGCAAAACATACTTATTGCCCAGAAAAACACCTTTCACGTTTACTGCAATCACTTTGTCAAATATATCCTCTGGATAATCTATGGTTGGCTTCACTACACCTTCAATGCCTGCATTGTTGAAGAATATATCTATGGTACCAAATGCATTGACGGCTTCTGCCACATACCGTTTCACATCTTCTGACTTGGTAACATCGGCTGCAGCATATTTAATGTTTTTACTTCCTAAATCATCTGCTACCTTTTTTAGTGAGTCTTCATCGAGGTCTACCAAAAACACTTTTGCTCCATTGTCCAAAAATAGTTTTGCTGTGGTTTTTCCTATACTACCAGCACCACCAGTTATGATGGCCACTTTATCCGCTAATCTTTTTACAGCTTTTTCCATAATGTATATATTTTATGTTAATACTTATTAATGAAACAAAGTTCGCTATTAAGATAGTGTTGTAACTTACACTTTTAGGCAGAAAGGTTGTAATATTGGGAAAATAAACGAACTCACAGTATAAAAACTAATCAATAAGTCCTTTGTAGAATGACTCAATAGAAATCAAGGATAAATAATCGTATAGGAAAACAAAATCATAAAGAGCACCGTGCCATAGTTAAGGTTGGTTTTGCCTTTATTCAATGATAACATGACTGTAAAAAAAGATAAGGCAAGTAATACCATAGATTTTTTGTCAATACCAAGTACTAATGCAATGTCCAATCACACACATAAATTGGTTACCGTAGGAATACTTAATCCTATACTGGCTATGGCAGATCCTAAAGAAAGTTGATACTGCTTTGGAATCAACTGCCCATCAATTCCAAAGCCAACCAAGTATTCGAGGTATACACAGGCAACCTGAAAGCATTAAAAAGCACCGCAATTTCGTATTAAACAACTGGCTAAAGATACCAAGTGTCAGACAGCATTATTGGATGTGCTTAAAAAATTGTGGCTACTAGTACAGCTTCCAGGTTTAAAATTTTACAACCTACTATTATTTCCATCCACCGCCAAGGGCTTCATACAAATTTACCACACTTAATAACTGATTCAGTTTGTTATTAATCATATTTAGTTCAGCACTCAAGGCACTTTGTCTAGCAGTTAACAAATCTAAATAATTGGCATAACCGTTTTTAAGCAACTCTTCTGAATTGGATTCAGCATTGCGTAATGCTTCAACCTCTTTTTCTCTAAATTCAAATTTTTCAGACTCGGCATTAAAATCAAATAACGCATTAGATACTTCGTTGCCCGCTGTAAGTAATGTTTTCTTAAAGTTTAAAAAGGCTTGTTCCTGTTGTGCTTTTGCCACTTCGTGTTGAGTTTTTATGGCACGCTTGTTAAAAACAGGTTGTGTTAAACCACCAATAATATTGGCAAAAAGAGAGTTAGCACTTAAGAGTTCATCTAATTCCAAACTTTGAAATCCACCGCTAGCTGTTAGCGTTAAAGAAGGGTAGAATTGACTTCGTGTCACATTAGTCATTTCAAAAGCATTAATTAGGCCATATTCTGCTGCCATAACATCAGGTCTATTACGCAACAATGTTGCTGGCACGCCCAACTTGATTTCTGAATCCAAGGATTGGGTATTTAAATCCTCGCGTTCAATAGCTTGAAAAGGTCTTCCTAACAACAAATTTAGGGTGTTTTCGGTTTTAAAAATAGCCGCTTCCAAATCCACTTTTAGAGCTTTGGCATTGTTATATTGCGCAATGTTTTGGTCTACTGCAACTTGTGTAACTTGCCCAGCATCTTTTAATGCTTTAATAGTATAAACACTGCTATCCCTTGTCGCTATGGTTTTTTCTGTAATTTCTAATTGGGCATCTAAAGCCACCAACTGATAATAAGTTGATGCTATAGCCGAAACCAATTGCGTCTTCACTGCTTGATGAGCAGCCACACTTTGTAAATAACTTGCTTCGCCAGCACGTTTGGTGCTACGAATTTTTCCCCAAATATCAGCTTCCCAAGATAGATTTCCAGTTATTTCATACTGCTGTAAGCTTCCATTGAAAAATGATCCAAACTGGCTGTTTTTTGACAGTTCTTGATGTGTCATTTGTGCAGTAGCACTCAAACTTGGCAAATAACCAGCTTTTCCTTGCTTCATATAAGCTTCTGCAGCGGCCATTTGTTGTAAGGCCACACGAATGTCAAGATTATTTTGAAGCCCCTCTTCGATATATTGTTTCAAATAAGCGTCTGTAAACAGGTCTTTCCAAGATACATCAGCCATAGACAAACTATCTTGTGGTAAGTTGTCTGTACGGTATAGGTGCTCTGTTTCTTCTATTTCAGGTCGAGAATATTCCTTCGCCACAAAGCAGCTTTGCAAAGTGGTAGCCATTATCACTACCACTAAGGTTTTATTTATAATAGAACTCATACGCTTTAAGATTTTTTAGTTTCAACATCAGGTTTACTTGATACTTTTTCTTGTAACCATTGGAATAGGATAAACAAAATTGGTATGACAAATACCCCTAGTACGGTTCCTATCAACATTCCGCCAGCAGCTCCGGTACCAATAGAATTGTTCCCTTCAGCTCCAACACCTTTGGCCAATACCAATGGCATCAATCCTGAAATAAAGGCAAAAGAAGTCATCAAAATTGGACGCAAACGTGCTTTGGCTCCATTAATGGAAGCATCGACCAAACTTTCGCCATGACGACGTCGTTGAACGGCAAATTCCACAATAAGAATGGCATTTTTAGCCAACAGACCCACTAACATGATGAGCGCAATCTGGAAATAAATGTTGTTTTCCAAGCCCATCATTTTGGTGGAAAAGAAGGCCCCAAACACGCCCAATGGTAATGAAAAAATCACAGCTAATGGCAACAGATAACTTTCATACTGTGCTGCCAATAAGAAATACACAAACACAATTACCAATAAGAAAATGATAACAGTTTGGTTTCCAGCTTTGACCTCTTCACGAGACAACCCAGAAAAGGCCACTTCATAATTGCTAGGTAGGTTTTTTATTTCTTCTTGTACTATGGCAATAGCATCTCCCGTACTAAACCCAGGGTTTGAAGCACCAGTGATATTTGCTGAATTATATAGGTTGAAACGTGTTACAGATTGTGGACCGTACACACGTTTTAAATCGACAAATTGTGTTATTGGTGCCATTTCCCCACTACCGGTTTTTATATATAATTGGTTTAAGGAATTGACATCGGTCCGATCTTCAGGTTGTGCTTGAACATAAACACGGTATTGCTTCCCAAAGCGCGTAAAATCTGCAGCATAAATACCGCCTATATAACCTTGAAGGGTTGAGAGAATACTGCTTACTGAAACACCATATCTTTTGGCCAACGGAACATCAATATCCAATTCGTATTGTGGGTATTTTGTATTGAATGATGATTGCCCATATTGCTGTCTCTTATACACATCTCCGAGCCCACGAGACAGGCAGAAATCTC